>NZ_BDEO01000003.1:0-5843 GCF_001662285.1 Halomonas caseinilytica | reverse complement strand
GAAGAGAACGGAGCGACCGCTCAGGTTCGTCAGCGGCGCCGGTGTGCGTGGTGTCTGGTTCATCCCGAAGTCTCCCGCAGCTCGTCAATGCCATCATCATGGCGGGAGGCAGCGTTAGCGCCAAGCGCCGAACAGCGTCTTCTGGATCCTGTGATTCGGCGCCAAGTGGCGATATATGGCTCTTTCGAGGTCACTCTGTCCCCTCTCAGTTTAATCCGGGCCACGCTAATTATTTCAGGAGGCGGCAAAAGATGATTGAAAGAACCTGTAGACTAGGCGCTGGAGATTAGATGGCCTAGTTACTAAGATCCAGATCCATATAGTCTATTATCGGTATAGCTGGTCCCTGACATTGCCGTATCTCCGAGGCTATATACTGATACCTGTCACTTCGCTCCTGCTATGAACAAACTCATCTGTCTGAACCAGTGGGATGGCCACTAGGTATTGCCGCGACATCGCGGTAGATAAAGGCTATGGCAGTGATTTCCATCGCCAGTACTGCGACTGCCACCGGTTGAAGTCGATCATCGCCATACACAAGATTCACCGACCCCCACGGTGCTGAGGCGACCATAGGTGTTGACAAGCTTTACTATTGGGGGAAGAAACGTCATCAAGTGGTGCATCGGCTGGGTTAAAAGGCTGCGTCGTGTCTGCACGCGCTACGACAATCTCCTCAATAGCTTTCCTGTATAGAGCATTGCTTGCGCGGAGTATTTTCAGACAACCCTCCGAAGATATCTACGTTATCCATTGTAGGATATTTTCCATATATTTTGTCCGTCCGTAGTAGAAAATATCCTTAAAACAGAGCGATAAGTTCAGTGTCTAATTTTTTAGCTGACGGATAAGGCAGTTATCTGTCAGATTCACCATGCTTGACGTGTGTCTAAGCGGGATCAATATTCAAGATGAGGGGTGGATGTGGGGCTGTTCATATCTATACCCTTTAAGGCATGAAGTTGACGCTTAATAGTGGAGGATTTGATATGTATAGCGAAGTTAAAGAAAATGAGCGGAATGAGTTTGGTATTTGTATATTCGGAGAAGAGCAAGACGATGACCCAAGGGGGACGTTAGCTCTTGATGGTGGTTGTACGGGAGGCTGTGGAGATGGCGGTTGCTCAGGCGGAGGGGGTACCGGGGGTACCGGTTCCGGCTGCGCTACCTAAAAGCGAAGGAGAGCACTGGCTTGCGATAAACTAAAGGAGACAATGCAATCGTTATCGGAGCGTCTTGAGCTTAATCCGCGAAGGTGAGTGAGAGCTGAAGTCTGGTAATGGTGTCTCTGACAAGCAAGTCAGTGCTTCCTGATAGGGTTCAATATATGGAATATTTTTATGGCAAGAGGGTGGGTATGGAAGCCTGGCAAGTAAAGCCCGTTCAGTTAATTGATCTGGAAGATAACAGGGTGTTGATGCTGACGTCAGATAAAACAATTGTGTTGACAAGTAGGGAACATATAGAGTTTGCATTGGTGGCCCGAGATAGAGCCAATGAGACACTGGAGTATAAGGATATAAGGAAGATATTTGGAGATGTTCCGGAAGGCGCGTTTGATATTTTCTTTCGAAAACTCTCGAGCCCGCAAGGCGAGATAGCATCAATTGCCTTTCATGGTGATAGTGACAAAATACGAGAGGTTGTTTCTTCGATTCCGATGGTTAGAAAATTGATTTCTGGAGGCGATGGAGTATGCCTTAATGTTGTGCATTCTGAGACTTTATCCCCTACATTAGCAGAGAGAGTAGAGGATGAGGCATCTGATAATGATCTTGTCCTAATCTCGACTTTTATTCGTGATCAGCATGTTGTGATAGGCCCTGTGATTCGTGCCTTTTCGACACCTAGGTTTAGTGACTTTTTTTCATCCTGGCAGCTCTTCGAAGAAAATCGACTTAACGATAATAGGAGTTGGTACTCTGTCATGGATTTTGCGATGAAAGAAAATATTGAGCTAGGTTCCTCAATTACACGTGATGAAAGTATTGATGGCCTCTGTGCTTTTCATCTTTCAAGAAGTATTCGCAAGCTTATATCAGCCAACCCTCCTTTATACCACTGGGACGAAGCAGCCGGAGTTAGTTTCTGCCATTTGGAGAGTGGGAAAATGCATTTCGATGCACTAGTACATTCTATTTTACGCTGAAAGGTGATGGTTAAACGTGAATAAAAATCAAAGTGATGCGTATGCTGGAGGGTGTGTTGGCGAGATTAGTTGGGTCGACTTGATGGGTCGAAGTGACCTAAAGTTAATGCACGAGGTGTCGACCTTTCATCACCGAGGATCCTTTCTTCGCACTACGCCAATCGAGAATCGTCGATATATGCCTTCAACGGAAGATTCCGCTAGTTGGATGAGTCGCGATACTGTGATGGTGCAGGGTGGTATATTAATGGAGCTCTTGGATAGCTGCGACATAGAACAGTTGCGTCGTTCTCCAATAAGGTTTAAAGCTTGCTCGCCTTTAGATATGAAGGGAATCTCAAAAATATTTTCGATGGCTTTTCGTTCAGATCCAGAAACACTTCTTAGGCCCTATCCATCAGGAGGCCGAATTTATCCAATTGAGTTATTCTTCCTAGACTTGTCCTCTAGTCAGCCAGAACCGCTCCACTATCTTCATAACCGCCATGCTTTCGAGCGATTATCTAGCGAATGCAGTGATTGGGAGAGTGCTCTTCTTGGCCCTCAACATCCATGGGGAGAACCTGTTGCAGCATTAATATATGTCCTTAATCTTCCAAAGTCACTGGTGAAATATCGTTATCGTGGATACCGGTTAGCCTTGATTGAGGCTGGATGTATGATGCAGCAAGGATCAACTGCTGTTGTTGAAGTTGGGCTTCGTGATCGAATAACGAATGCTTTTAGTGACAATGAATTAGCTGCCTGTTTAGGCCTTAACCCAGCTTGCTTCTTGCCGATCGCAGTACAAATAATTGGAAAACCCGGTGACTAACTGCCGACTAGAGAGGATTTCTAAAATGCTTTTTAGATCCCCTGTTTTCTCTACGGGGCCCTGTAGTTTGAATGTTGTGCCAGCTATACGGTTAGGAATGCCTTGGGGAGTTATTGCTTCTGATCCTCGTGGCATAAATGCAGGGGCTTTTGGCTTAGGGCCTGGAACACTTCAGCGCGCATTAGGCGAATATCTGGAGCGAGTTGTAGGCTATTTTTTTATTAAGCCTGACTGTGCTACTGAATGTGAAATGTTGCACCCTTCAGTCTTACATGCAATGCACCAGCTTCTACCAGGACAGTCTCTTCCAGAGAGTTTAAAGTGTTTGAGCATGATGGACCTTAATAGTGGTAACAAGGTTTCTGTTCCGGTTAATATGGCTTCTTTGGGTAAGCGCTATATGGAAGAGCCTATGCCGAACAGGGATACGTCCGGTATGGCCATTCATGTTGATCCCGAAAAGGCTCTTTCTGGTGCCATAGGGGAGTTTATAGAACGGCAGTGTTTATTGCGTGCTTGGTTTGAAAATAGTCCTTGGCAACCGGTATCAGAACTTCCTGGAAATCATGTCTTTGATGCTTTATCTAGGATGGGGAAAGTCAGTGTTTTTGATATATTGTCTGAGCCTTTCACTGGCTGCTGTCTGCTAGCAATATTCGAAGGCTATGGAAAACCAGTATGGTTTTCTTCTTCCTTATCATATGACAGTAATCCTGAAGTTGCATATGATAAGTGCATGCAGGAGCTCTGGCAGATTTATCAGTTTGTCTACATGGTTGCGACAGGCATTCTGGATCAATCAGATATGCGTGATTTGTACCAGAGAGACTATTTGGATTGCAATAACCAAGAAATTTTCAATGAGTTCATCGAACGTCTTCCGGAAAAACCATTCTCCAAACTGCAGCATGGTGATTCATATAAATTTCAGGTGAGGAGTATGGGGGAGTTAGGGGCGCTTGCTCTCATGCATACGCAAAAAATAACTAGCGGCCCACAGAATCCATGGTTTGTCCAGTTCAAGTCACCAGATTTTTATATGCATATCAAGCCGTCTCGGCCAATAAATCATGATAATCTATATGCCCGCAGGTTCAAGAGGATGGACCCTTACCGCAAACAAATGGACTTACCTTTCCCATGAAAAAAATCCATAATATTATATCGCTAGCAATTATTTTTGTGCGCGAAGCTCTACGCGAGCCGGGCTGGATGTTTTGGTCATTGGCCTTCCCCTCAATTTTGGTTGTTACACTTTTTTTGAACGGAAACGGGGCATTAGATGACCGATTGTACGGAGTTCTTCTGGGATTTATCGCTATAGTGACCGGGCTTAGAGGTACCGGTACATATATGCTAGGCCGCCGAGAAGCAGGTTTCTTAAAGGCTTTTGTTGCCTTTCGTGCCGCACAACGGCGCTTCTTGGCAGCTCAAATAATTTCCGGTTTTATATTCACATACGGAGTCGTTCTTATTTTTTCTTTGGTTCTATCTTTTACGCCTGGTAGTTTGGGTCTGTTTGATTTTTTAGGTATGGCTATTAGATCTGTTCCTGTTGTTCTATGCGTGGGATTGTCAAGCTGTATATTGAACTTGATTCCGATGAAATTTCAGAGAGTCTTTGGAGTTATGTCGATGAGCTTTGCGCCTATGTTGCTTTTGGCAATGGCTCGTGTGAATTTTGGAGATGAGGTTGCCTGGGTGGTCTGGATTAATTACTTTAATCCGGTCAGCATTGGTGCTGAAATCATTGATCCGGCGGGAAGAGTCGAGTGGCCCACCTTGTTAATATGCGTCATTTTGAGTGTCTTGTCAGTTTTTTTGACATTGTCAAAGTTTAGCACTGAAACATACTGGGATAAGGAGGGGTGATGTCGGAGATATTGAGGATAAAGGATTTGAGTTTTGGCTATAATTTTCGTGAAATCTTTGCACATGCAGAAGTTTCTCTGGAAAAAGGTAAGATCTATGGGTTGCTTGGCCCGAATGGAGCTGGCAAAACTACCTTACTGAATTTGCTGTTTGGTAACTTGCGTCCTATTGATGGAAAAATAACTTGGTTCATCCCTCCAGAGGAGAGGTTCTTGGTGCGGCAGTATATCACCATTCCTAATGAGCTAACTATTGGTGAGTTTGTCGAGATTATATTTCGAATGAATCAGGGTGAATTCAATAGGAGTGCATTTTTATATTCTCTTCCCATAGTTTGGCAGGAGCGCATGTCAGAACTTTTCGATCGCCGTGTGCCAGCACTTAGCTTCGGCGAAAGGAAATGGGTGATTACTGTTGTAGCTCTGGCTTTTGATAGAGATTTAGTTGCTTTAGATGAGCCTACAGCCGCAATGGATGTGCCGACTCGGCAGTCTATTTGGCAAAATTTGAAAGATGCCAAGGCTGCTGGAAAGACAGTAATAGTTTCTTCTCATTATCTTGAGGAGTTCGAAAATACTGCAGATGTGATTCTCGCAATTCGTAGTGGCCGAATCGAGTACTTCAAGGGTGTGGAGGATTTTTGCAATAATATTGAAGGGAGCAATAGATCAGTGAATGAAGCATTTATGCAATATTATAGCTAGGTTATACCTGAAAAGTCGACGAGTGAAGGTGTTTTTCGGATACTACTAAGCGTCGGTCTATGACCGATCGTCTCGTTTAGGCGCTCTGCGGGGTTGGCCAGCTTCTCGTCGATGACGTGGAGATACGCCGTCCAGTCGTCGACGTGATTGAGCTCCGCCTTGCCGTCCGAGATGCCGCGCAGCACCACCAGCGGCACGTTAAAACGCATGCAGGCGCGCAGGCAGGCGTAGCTTTCCATGTCCACCATGTCGGCGGCGATGGCGTCATAAGCCTGGCTCGTATACACATCTCCGAGCCAAC
>NZ_BDEO01000002.1:0-235231 GCF_001662285.1 Halomonas caseinilytica | reverse complement strand
CGCAACCCATGCCGACTGGCGGGCGCTGGCCGTCACGCTGGTCGAGCAGGGTCTCGAGACCCGTGCCTATATCGACGATGCCTTCGTCGCGGCCATCGGCGGCGAGACCTTCGCCACCGTCAATCCGGCCACCGGTGAGCCGCTCGCCGAGGTGGCCAGCTGCGATGCCGCCGATGCCGAGGCGGCGGTGGCCGTGGCCCGTCGCGCCTTCGAGGGCGGCGAATGGTCGCGGCGCGCGCCGGGCGAACGCAAGGCCGTGCTGCTGCGCCTGGCCGAACTGATGGAGGCGCACCGCCACGAACTGGCGCTGCTCGACAGCCTGGACATGGGCAAGCCGGTATCGAGCGCCATGGGCGACATGGCCGGCGCCATCGGCTGCATTCGCCACCATGCCGAGTCCATCGACAAGCTCTACGGCGAGGTCGCGCCCACCGGCGAGGACAGCCTGGGCCTGGTGCTGCGCGAGCCGCTCGGCGTGGTGGCCTCCATCGTGCCCTGGAACTTTCCTCTGATGATGACCGCCTGGAAGATCGGCCCGGCGCTGGCCGCCGGCAACAGCGTCATCCTCAAGCCCTCGGAGAAGTCGCCGCTCTCGGCGCTGCGCCTGGCCCAGCTGACCCGCGAGGCGGGCCTGCCGCGTGGCGTCTTCCAGGTGCTGCCGGGCTTCGGTCATACCGTGGGCAAGGCGCTGGCGCTATCCATGGAGGTCGACTGCCTGGCCTTCACCGGTTCCACCGGGGTCGGCAAGCAACTGATGCAGTATGCTGGCCAGTCGAACCTCAAGCGCGTCTACCTGGAATGCGGCGGCAAGAGCCCGAACCTGATCTTCGCCGACTGCAAGAACCTGGACCGGGTCGCCGAGCACGCCGCCGCGGCGATCTTCCACAACCAGGGCGAGGTGTGCATCGCCGGCTCGCGGCTGCTGGTCGAGAATACGATCCGCGAGACCTTCGTCGACAAGGTGCTGGCCGCCGCCGAGCGCATGCAGCCCGGCGACCCGCTGGACCCGGCCAGCTTCATGGGGGCGATCGTCGACGAGGTCTGGCGGTGTTCGGCTTCGACACCGAGGAGGAAGCCGTGCGCCTGGCCAACGACAGCGACTACGGCCTGGCGGCGGGGCTGTGGAGCCAGGACATCGACCGCATCATGCGCGTGAGCCGCCGGTTGCGCTCGGGGCAGGTGTTCGTCAACAACTGGGCGGACATGGACCAGACGGTGCCCTTCGGTGGCGTCAAGCAGTCGGGCAATGGCCGCGACAAGTCGCACCACTCGCTGGAGGAGTACTCCGACCTCAAGACCGTGTGGATGACGCTGACGCCCGCGCCCTGAAGCACGGCGAGGCCACGGGTACCGAGGGGTCCGTTGCCCCGAATGACCGGCTGCGGTGAAGCGCGGCCGGTCTTTTCATGCCGGGGGTGACGTCAGGAAGTCGATTCCTTGGCGGCACGGCGCTTGGCGACCGATTCGCCGGCCACGCCGAAGTCCTGGGTGGTAACGTCGGAGAGCAGGATGCGCACGCTCTCCGGCGTGCAGTCGACGGCATCGACGCAGGCGGCGGTGACTTTCTCGATCAGCGCTTCCTTTTGCTCGGCGCTGCGGCCTTCGATCAGCTGGATATTGACGATCGGCATGCTGTCTCCTCGAGTATGTGGAAAATGTTTCCAGATACTCCCATCGCTGCTGAAGACTGTCAAAGCGACGGGGCGAGCCGTCAGGCCGGCGAACCGGCCTGTGGAACTGCGAGAGAGCTCAGAAACTGCGGGCGGGCGTGGCGCAGCTGACCAGGCGGCAGGGCGCCTTGCCGATGTTGCGAAAGCGGTGGGGGACATTGGTGTCGAAGTAGTAGGCCTCGCCGGCACCGAGTGTCCGGGTCTCGGCGCCGATGGTGATCTCGATCTCGCCCTCCAGCACGATGCCGGCTTCCTCGCCCTGGTGGGCGATCATTTCGCGACCGGTGTCGGCGCCGGGCGGGTAGGTCTCGATCATGAAGCCGAGGGCGCGACTGGCGCGATTGGCGCCCACCAGCTTGTAGACGACATCGCCGCTGCCCACGTCGGCCAGCTCGTCTGCCGAATAGAACACCTGGTCACGACTCTCCAGGTCCATGGTGAAGAAGTCGCCGACGCTCATGGGGATGGCGTCGAGAATCTTCTTCAGTGAACTCACCGAGGGGCTGACCTTGCCCTGCTCGATCAGCGACAGGCTGGAGTGAGTCACCCCGCAGCGCTTGGCCAGTTCGCGCTGGGATATGCCTCTGAAGTTGCGAAGGGCGCGCAGTCGCGCGCCGACGTCGTCTGCCATGGTGTCTTCCTCGATCATTGCCTCAACACAGGGCATCGAGCTTTGCCTTCAGCATGGCGTTGACCTGCTGCGGGTTGGCGGTGCCGCGGGAGGCTTTCATCACCTGCCCCACGAAATAACCGATCATCTTGCCGCGCTTGTCCGGCTCGGCATCGCGGTACTGGGCGACCTGTGCCGGGCTGTCGGCGATGACCTGGTCGATCATGGCCTCGATGGCGCCGGTATCGGTGACCTGCTTCAGGCCCTTGGCCTCGATGATGGCATCGGCGGAGTCGCCCTCGCCGTGCCAGAGCGCCTGGAACACCTGCTTGGCGGCCTTGCCGTTGATGGTGTCATCCAGCACCCGGACGATCAGTTCACCGAGCCGGTCGGCCGATACCGGACTGTCGGTGATCGCCAGCCCCTCGCGATTCAGGGCGCCGGAGAGCTCACCCTGCACCCAGTTGGCGGCTTGCTTGGCGTCGCCGCAGACCTCCTTGACCCGTTCGAAATACTCGGCCATGGCGCGGCTTGCCGAGAGCACGCCGGCATCGTAGGCCGACAGCCCGAGCTCGTTCTCGAAGCGAGCGCGCTTGTCGGCCGGCAGTTCCGGCAGGGTATCGCGCAGATGGTCGACGTAGGCCTGGTCGAGCACCACCGGTAGCAGGTCGGGGCAGGGGAAGTAGCGATAGTCGTTGGCTTCCTCCTTGGTGCGCATGCTGCGGGTCTCGTCGGCCTCGGGGTCGTAGAGGCGAGTTTCCTGCACCACCTCGCCACCGTCCTCGATCAGCTCGATCTGGCGCTCGATCTCGAACTCGATGGCACGCTCGACGAAGCGGAAGGAGTTGACGTTCTTGATCTCGGCGCGGGTGCCGAAAGCTTCCTGGCCCTTGGGGCGCACCGAGACATTGACGTCGCAGCGCATCGAACCCTCGGCCATGTTGCCGTCCGAAATGCCCAGGTAGGTCACGATCGAATGGATGGCCTTGAGGTAGGCGGCGGCCTCCTTGGCCGAGCGCATGTCCGGCTCGGAGACGATCTCCAGCAGCGGTGTGCCGGCACGGTTGAGGTCGATGCCGGTCATGCCGTGGAAGTCCTCGTGGAGCGACTTGCCGGCGTCTTCCTCGAGGTGGGCATGATGGACCCGGATGCGCTTGGTGGTGCCGTCATCCAGGGCGATCTCCACTTCGCCGGGGCCGACGATGGGCTGATACATCTGGCTGGTCTGGTAGCCCTTGGGCAGGTCCGGATAGAAGTAGTTCTTGCGATCGAAGGCCGAGATCTCGGGGATCTCGGCGTGGATGCCGAGGCCGAACTGCACGGCCATGGCCACGGCCTGCTCGTTGAGCACCGGCAAGACGCCGGGCAGGCCCAGGTCCACGGCGCAGGCTTGACTGTTGGGCTCGGCGCCGAAGGCAGTGGAGGCGCCGGAGAAGATCTTCGAACGGGTGGCGAGCTGGACGTGGACCTCCAGACCGATCACGGTTTCCCATTGCATCAGGCGGACTCCTCGGCGAAGGCGGGGCGGCGCAGGTGCCAGTCGGTGGCTTGCTGGAACTGATGGGCGACGTTGAGCAGTTGTGCCTCGGCGAAGTGGGTGCCGAGAACCTGCAGGCCGACGGGGCGGTTGCCGGCGAAGCCGGCGGGCACGCTGATACCGGGGATGCCGGCCAGGTTCACGGCGATGGTGTAGATGTCCTGCAGGTACATCGACACGGGGTCCTTGTTGGCGCCCAGGTCGAAGGCGGGCGTCGGCGAGGCCGGCCCCATCAGCACGTCGACCTCGTCGAAGGCGTCGAGGAAGTCCTGGCGAATCAGTCGCCTGACCTGCTGGGCCTTCTTGTAGTAGGCATCGAAGAAGCCTTCGGAGAGGGTGTGGGTGCCGATCAGGATGCGTCGCTTGACCTCATCGCCGAAGCCTTCGGCGCGGCTGCGCTTGTAGAGGTCGATCAGGTCGGCGGGGTCCTCGCAGCGGTGGCCGAAGCGCACGCCGTCATAGCGCGACAGGTTGGAGGAGGCCTCTGCCGGCGCGATGACGTAGTAGGCCGGGATGGCATAGTGGGTGTGCGGCAGGCTGACATCCATCACCGTCGCACCCAGTGACTCGTAGACCTTGATGGCGTCGCGCACAGCGCTTTCCACCGCCGGATCGAGGCCGTCGCCGAAATATTCCCTGGGCAGGCCGATCTTGAGACCGGAGAGCGGCGCGTCGAGCTGGGCGGGATAGTCCGGCACGCCGCGTGCCGCGCAGGTGGAGTCGCGGCCGTCATGACCGGCGATGGCCTTGAGGAGCTGGGCGCAGTCGGCGGCCGAGCGAGCCATGGGGCCGGCCTGGTCGAGACTGGAGGCGTAGGCGATCATGCCGTAGCGCGATACCCGCCCGTAGGTGGGCTTGAGGCCGGTGATGCCGCAGAAGGCAGCGGGCTGGCGGATCGAGCCACCGGTGTCGGTGCCCATGGCGGCCGGCACCAGGCCCGCGGCCACGGCGGCGGCGCTGCCTCCCGAGGAGCCGCCGGGTACGGCGTTGAGGTCCCAGGGGTTTTTCACCGGGCCGTAGAAGCTGTTCTCGTTGGACGAGCCCATGGCGAACTCGTCCATGTTGGTCTTGCCGAGGCTCACGGTGCCGGCGTCGGCGAGCCTTTCCACGACGCCGGCGTCGTAGGGCGCGGCGAAGTTGTCGAGCATGCGCGAGCCGCAACTGGTCTTGACGCCCCGGGTGCAGAAGATGTCCTTCAGTGCCAGGGGCAGGCCGGTCAGCGGGCCGGCCTTGCCGGCGGCACGAGCGGCATCGGCTTGCTCGGCGGTGGCCAGGGCCTGCTCGGCGGTCACGGTGATGAAACTGTTGAGACGACCGTCCAGACGGTCGATGCGCCCGAGCAGGTCCTGGGTCAGCTCGCGGCTGGAGAACTCGCCGGCACGCAAGCCGGCGGCGAGTTCGGTCAAGGTCTTATCGTGCATGGGCCCTGGGCTCCGTGATGACATGGCGTTGACGGCGGTTCGGGGTCATTCGACGACCCGTGGCACCAGGTAGAGGCCGTTTTCCACCGCCGGCGCGCAACGCTGGAAGTCGTCGCGCTGGTCGGTTTCGGTCACTTCGTCGGCGCGCAGGCGCTGGGTGGCGTCAAGCGGGTGGGCCATGGGCGCGACGCCTTCGGTATCCAGTGCCTGCAGCTGGTCGACCATTTCCAGGATGCGACCGAGATCGTCGAGGTAATGGGCGGCTTCGCCCTCATCCAGGCCGAGGCGGGCCAGGTGGGCGGCCCTGAGAACGTCTGCATGTTCGATCGCCATGATCGGGTGTCCTCGCGGGGTGGAGAAAAGAGTGCAAAGTTATCACATCCATCCCTTTGCTGGCAGGGGCGTGACATGGCGTTGGTGCGCTGAGCGCTTGCCGCTACCGGGGCGCAGTGATACCGTTTGCTCCCGCACAGGGCTTCCGGACTGCACTAGGTAACGAGTTCATGTTCAAACGTTTGAGGGGGTTGTTTTCCAGCGATCTGTCGATCGACCTGGGAACGGCCAATACACTGATTTATGTCCGTGGCCGAGGGATCGTGCTCGATGAGCCTTCGGTCGTGGCGATTCGCCAGTCCGGCAGCATGCGCAGCGTTGCTGCGGTTGGCGCTGACGCCAAACGAATGCTGGGACGCACGCCTGGCAACATCACCGCCATTCGCCCGATGAAGGACGGCGTCATTGCCGACTTCACCGTCACCGAGCAGATGTTGCAGTATTTCATCCGCAAGGTGCATCAAAGCACCTTCCTGACGCCGAGCCCCAGGGTGCTGGTCTGTGTGCCCTGCATGTCGACCCAGGTGGAGCGCCGTGCGATCAAGGAATCCGCCGAAGGGGCCGGTGCCCGCGAGGTGTTCCTGATCGAGGAACCGATGGCCGCGGCCATCGGCGCCGGTCTGCCGGTCGAGGAAGCTCAGGGCTCGATGGTCGTCGATGTCGGCGGCGGAACCAGCGAGATCGCCATCATCTCGCTCAATGGCGTGGTCTACTCGGAATCCATCCGCATGGGCGGGGACCGCTTCGACGAGGCCATCACCGCCTACGTGCGCCGACACTACGGCAGCCTGATCGGCGAATCCACCGCCGAGCGCATCAAGGAAGAGATCGGCTGCGCCTACCCCGGCGGCGAGTTGCGCGAGATCGACGTGCGTGGCCGCAACCTGGCCGAGGGTATTCCGCGAAGCTTCACGCTCAATTCCCACGAGATCCTCGATGCCCTGCAGGAAACCCTGGGTGCCATCGTCGCCGCGGTGAAGAGTGCCCTGGAGCAGTCGCCGCCCGAGCTGGCGTCGGACATTGCCGAACGCGGTCTGGTGCTGACCGGTGGCGGTGCCTTGCTGCGTGACCTTGACAAGCTGATCGCCGAGGAAACCGGCCTGCCAGTGGTGGTGGCCGAGGATCCGCTGACGTGTGTGGCGCGTGGTGGCGGCAAGGCACTGGAAATGATCGATCAGCGCACCTTCGAGCTGCTTTCCAGCGACTGACCGGGGGAGGTTCCCTATCAAGCCGCTGTTCTCGCACGGGTCGGTGCCGGGGTATCGCATGCTGGTGTGTGCGATCCTCGCCGTTGCCCTGATGTTCGTCGATCTGCGCTTCTCGCGCATGGATACCGTGCGAGCCCAGCTTTCCACGCTGGTCGCGCCGGTGCAGTGGGTGGTGAGCCTGCCCAGCGATGTCCTCAACTGGGGGGCGCTCGTGCTGTCCGAGCAGCGTGCCCTGGTGGACGAGAATCGCCGTCTGCGCGAGCAGATCCTGACCCTGTCGCATCGTGTCCAGCGCATGGCCAGCCTGACCGCCGAGAACGTGCGTCTACGCGAACTGCTGTCGGCGACCCAGGAACGCGACATTCCCTTCATTACCGCCGAACTGCTCTCTCTGGATCCGGACCCCTTCACGCATCGCATGGTCATCGACCGTGGGCGTCGCGATGGGGTCTTCGTCGGCCAGCCCGTCATGGATGCGTCGGGGCTGGTGGGCCAGGTCACGTCGGTATCGGCCTATTCGAGTCGGGTCCTGCTGGTGGCCGATGCCAGTCATGCCCTGCCCATCCAGGTCAATCGCAACGGGCTGCGTTTCGTGCTTCAGGGGGCTGGTCGCTACCAGAGCCTCAACGTGCTTCATGTGCCCGATACCGCCGACATTCGTGAAGGGGATCTCCTGGTGACCTCGGGGCTGGCGGGGCGTTTCCCGCCGGGCTATCCGGTGGCCAGGGTGACGGAGGTGGTGCATGATCCCGGCGAACCCTTCGCCAGGGTCGAGGCGGATCCGGTGGCGAAGCTGCAGCGCTCCCGTCATTTCCTGCTGCTGTTTCCGCCCGAGCCGCGTTCCCCGGATGGCCGCGGCGGCTGGGTGGCCGATCTCGACCCGATAGCCGTCGAGGCGGCGCGTCGCCTCTTCGATGACGGGGACGAGAACGCCGAGGAGGAGGAGTAAATGGCTCGCACGACATCCGTCAGCCTGCCCTGGATCTGGTTGACGATGCTGCTGGCGCTCTGTCTGCAGGTGATGCCCCTGGCCGATGGCTGGCAGATCTGGCGCCCCGACTGGCTGGGCTTGATGCTGATCTACTGGTGCATGAAAGCGCCGGAGCGCGTCGGTGTTTTCCATGGCTTTGTGCTGGGCATTCTGCTCGATCTCATTGAGGGGGTGCCGCTTGGCCAGAACGCCTTGCTGTTGTCGCTGCTGGCATTTCTCAGTGCGCTGGTCTATCCCCGCTTTCGCGCCTATTCGCTGTTGCAGCAGGCGGTGCTGATTCTGGTCCTGCTGGGAACGGTGCAACTGGTGGAGCAATGGTTGCGCACCTTGTTGGGGCCGTTTTCCATCCACCTTTCCTTTCTGCTGCCTTCGGTGATAAGCGCGGTATTGTGGCCCTGGCTTACAACGCTGTTCCGGGCCTTGCGTCGTCGTGTCGCGAAAGGGTAATCGGAGGCGCCATGTCCAGTTCCCGCCCGCCATGTATTCGTCTGGCATCGGCCTCGCCACGCCGTCGCGACCTGCTGGCCGCGATCGATGTCAGCGTCGAGGTGCGGCCGGTGGCGCTCGACGAGACGCCGCTTCCGGGAGAGGTGCCCGAGGAATACGTGACAAGGCTTGCCCGTGAGAAGGCCGCAGCGGGGTACGAGCCGGGCGGGATGCCGACCCTGGGGGCGGACACGGCAGTGGTGCGGGATGGCGAGATTCTCGGCAAGCCGGTGGATGCCGGGCATGCGGCCGACATGCTGCGTAGACTGGCGGGACGTTCCCATGAGGTGATGACGGCGGTGGCGGTGCATGGGCCGGCGGGTCTGTTGGTGAGGTGCGTGACCAGCCGGGTGACCCTGCGTGCTATCGACGAGGCGGAAATCGCCGCCTACTGGCGCACGGGTGAGCCCGCCGACAAGGCCGGCGGTTATGCCATCCAGGGGCGCGGTGCGGTGTTCGTGACGCATCTCGAGGGGAGTCATTCGGCGGTGGTGGGGTTGCCGCTGTGCGAGACCGCCGATCTGTTGTCCCGGCAGGGCGTGCCGCTCTGGAATCACCCTGTGTCATAATGCCCCGAGATTTCTCCAGGACTTTTCTCCAGGACAAGGATTCCGCATGAGCGGTGAAGTACTCATCAACCTGACGCCGATGGAGACTCGCGTCGCCGTAGTGGAAAACGGTGTGCTGCAGGAAGCCTTCATCGAGCGCGCCCGGCGTCGAGGCATCGTCGGGAACATCTACAAGGGGCGGGTGGTGCGGGTGCTGCCCGGCATGCAGGCAGCCTTCGTCGATATCGGTCTCGATCGTGCCGCCTTCATTCATGCCCACGAAGTGATGCCGCCGGGTACGCCGGCCGACGAGCAGGTCTCGATCTCCCAGCTGCTCCAGGAAGGACAGTCGCTGGTGGTGCAGGTGACCAAGGACCCGATCGGCACCAAGGGCGCACGCCTCACCACGCATCTTTCCGTGCCTTCCCGTTATCTGGTCTACATGCCGGATTCTCCGCACAACGGCGTTTCCCAGCGCATCGAGGACGATGGCGAGCGCGAGCGTCTGCGTGCTCAGGTCGAGGCAGCCCTATCGGAGCAGACCCTCGACGTCAGCGGAGGCTTCATCGTGCGGACCGCCGCCGAGGGGGCGACCAACGAGGAGCTCGCCGGCGACATGCATTTTCTGCTGCGGTTATGGCGCAAGGTCAGCGAGCGGCGTGTCACGGCATCCGCGCCGAGCGTCATCTACGACGACCTGCCGCTGTTCATGCGGACCCTGCGCGACGTGATGCGTGATGATATCGAGAAGGTACGCATCGATTCCCGGGAGAATCATGTCAAGCTGCTCGAATTCGCCGAGGAGTTCATGCCCGATGCCGTCGAGCGCATCGAGCACTATGCCGGCGAGCGGCCGATCTTCGATCTGTTCAGCGTCGAGGACGAGATCCAGAAGGCGCTGGCGCGCAAGGTGCAGCTCAAATCGGGGGGGTACCTGGTCATCGATCCTACCGAGGCGATGACCACCATCGATGTCAATACGGGCGGTTATGTTGGCCATCGCAACCTCGAGGAGACCATCTTCAAGACCAATCTCGAGGCGGCCACCGCCATTGCCCGCCAACTGAGGCTGCGCAATCTGGGCGGTATCATCATCATCGACTTCATCGACATGGAAGACCCGGAGCACCAGCGGCAAGTGCTGCGAGTGCTGGAAAAAGCCCTGGAGCGGGATCACGCCAAGACCAAGTGCACCGGTGTCACCGAGCTCGGCCTGGTGCAACTGACCCGCAAGCGGACTCGGGAGAGCCTGGAGCAGACGCTGTGCGAGCCCTGTCCTGCCTGCGAGGGCAGAGGCACTCTCAAGACGCCGGAATCGGTATGCTACGAGATCTTCCGCGAGATCCTGCGCGAGGAGCGCGCCTACAGTGCCGAGACCTATACCGTGCTGGCCGCGCAGTCGGTGGTGGATCGGCTGCTTGACGAAGAGTCGGCGGCGGTGGCGGATCTCGAGGAGTTCATCGGCAAGACCATTCGCTTTCAGGTGGAATCCCATTATTCGCAGGAGCAGTACGATATCGTACTGATGTAAGCCATGTCGCCGAGCCGTCTGGTCATCCGCTGGTCGTTGACGCTGCTGGCCCTGGCCCTGACGCTGGCGGCGATCCTGTTGATCGTCCTGCGTCTGCTGTTGGGTCAGGTCGACCGCCTGGCACCCCATCTGGAATCGATGCTGGCTTCGCGCTTTTCCGCCGAGGTGTCGCTGAACGAAGCGCGGGGCGGCGTGGACGGCCTCGACCCCTGGTTCGAGATCGCGGACCTGGATTTCCGTTCCAGGAAAGGTCTGGGCGATGTGCCCCTGCTGGAGATCGAGCAGGCAACGCTGCGGCTCGATACGGCGGCCAGCCTGCGGCGAGGCATGCCGGTGCTCGAGAGATCGCGGCTCGCGGGCGTCACCCTGCATCTTTATCAGGACGAGGATCTGAGCTGGCAATGGCCGGCCCCGGCCGATGTGCCGCCGGAGCTGGTGCCTGCCGGGGAGTTCGACCTGTCGCGCCTGGATTTCTGGATCGGTGTTCTGCTACGTCAGCGTGCCTGGGCCGACGACATGCGTGTGGTCTTGCATGGCCGCAAGCGTGTGGCCGTACTGCATGCGCCGCGTCTGCTGATGACCGGCGACGAGCAGCGGGCCCATCTGGAAGGCGAAGTGCGCCTGCAGGGACGCCCGGGTACGGCCTTTCAGGCAGTCATGGAGTTGACGCACGAGGCAGAGAGCGGCGCAGGATTCGATGCCCTCCTGCAGGCGGACATGCAGCTCGAGAGCCTGATTGGCTTGTCGGCCCTGCTCGGCTTCGATGACAAGCTGCGCCTCGACGATGCGAGCGGTGAGGCGCGCCTTTGGGGGCGTTGGCAGGATGGACGACTGGCCGATGTGCGCCTCGACGTATCATCACCGCGCCTGGCCTTGAATCGGGACCTGCCTGCCGGGGAAGAGCAGCCGGGTATCGTGCTCGATGACATGAGCCTGCGAGGGCAATGGCTACGCGACGCCGAGGGCGAAGGGTGGGAGGCCTGGTTTGCGGGCGATGCGCGTAGCGTCGATTCGCCCTATGAGCACTCTGACGGGCCTCCATTGCCCCGCTTCTGGCATGCGCGCGGCGAGGGGGGAGACTGGCGCATTACCGGAAGCGGTTTCGAGCTCGGTGCGCTATCCGCCTGGCGTGATCGACTGCCCCTGCCCGAAGGACTGGCTCGCACCGTGCAGGCGCTGTCGCCCCGAGGCCAAGTCAATGCCCTGGGCCTGGGGCGGCGCGATGGCCAATGGCAGGCTCGCGTCAGTGCCACGGACGTATCGGTGTCGCCCTGGGAGGATGCGCCGGGGGGCGGGCCGCTGGATATCTGGCTGGAAGCCGACGGTACTGAGGGCAAGGTGCGTTTCGTGGACAGTGGCGGGGCCGAGCTTGCCTTCCCCGAAGTCTTTGCCGCCCCGATGTCGCTCGACAGTGCCAGCGGCGAGGTGGTGTGGTCCTACGCGGGGGCGCGGAGTTTCGTCAGTGGGCGTGACCTGGCGGTCGAGTGGAATGGTGCCAGTGTCGAGGGGGCTTTCGGTCTGGCCACCGGCGGGGATGAGCCTGGCGGTTTCGGCTTGCAGTTGGATTTTCGCAACGTCGATGCGCTGAACCGACCCCTGACCGACTGGCTGCCCATGCCGGTACTGCGCGAAGAAGTCGATGCCGATCTCGCCGACTGGCTGGCCAGTGGCCTGGCGGGAAGGGTGCCGCAAGGCGCGCTGAGCCTGCATGTGCCGATTGCCGAGACGACAGAAGCCGAGACGAGTGACGAAGCGACACTGCAGCTCGAGCTCGACATTGCGCAAGGGCATCTGCCCTTCGACCCGGAATGGCCGGCGCTCGAGGCGGTGAGCGGGCATCTGAGCGTGAACGGCGACTCGCTCGAGGCCGAGATCGAGCATGCCGAAAGCCTGGGCGTCCTGACGGAGGGGGCGCGCGTGGAAATGGCGGACGAGGTGCTGCGGATTCGAGGGCCGCTTTCCGCCAAGGCGGCGAGCTTGTCACGCTATCTCGCCGCCATCCCCGCAGACGGCATGGAGGCCATCGGCGACTGGCGCGGCGAGGGCGAGGTCACCGGGGAGCTGGACATGACGCTGCCGCTGTCCAACCCCGAGGCTCTGGCGCTCGACATCGATGGACAGGCCACGATGTCGACCTTGACCCATGCGCCGACCTCGCTGACCTTCGAGTCGCTTTCCGGGCCTCTGGCCTGGCGGCAACGTGGCGAGGAAGGCGGACTGAGCGGCCGGTTGACGGGACGGCTGCTGGGCGGAGCTTTCGAGGCTGATGTCGATACTGCCGGCGAGGGGGTCGTCATGTCGGGAACCGCCACCGCTGATGCGCTCATTGGCCTCGGTGCGCCGCCGGGCACGGCGTCGCTGATACGTGGCGAGACACCCTGGCAGGGTCGGTTGAGCCTCGATGGACCAAGCCCCACCCTGACGCTGAACAGTGAGTTGCGCGGTCTGGGAATTGCCTTGCCCGACCCGCTCGGCAAGGCGCCATCCGAGCCTCGCCCCTTGCATCTCGAGATATCGATGGCCGACCGGATGCGATTGTCGGGGCGGCTGGGCGACGACATTGGCTTGCGTTGGCGAGGAGGCCCGGCCGGCCGAGGGCAGGTCTGGCTCGGTCGCGATGCGCCGCCCGATTGGCCAGCCGAGCCCGGCTGGTCGGTGCAGGCCTACCTGCCTCGCTTGTCGCCGGCGGCCTGGGGGGAGGCCTTGTCGCCACTGGTCGGTAGTGGTGCCGGTGGCGGTGGTGATGCCGCCGCCAACGTGTCGCGGGTGACCCTGGACACCGACTGCCTCAGCGTCGGCGAGCGTTGCCTGGGCTCGCTGATCGCCGATGGCAGCCCGTCGGGTGACGGTTGGCGACTGGCCCTGGATGGCAGCCTGCTGTCGGGGCGTCTCGCGTATCGGCCGCACCGACATGCTCCCCTGGATATCGCCCTGGATCGCCTGCGCCTGGACGACCTGTTGCCAGACGGCACCGCCGAGCCTGCCTCGCAGGATGCCGGACAGCTGTTCCAGGAGCTCGATGTGCCGCCGACGCCGGTACCGATGCTCGATGGCATCGGAAAGGTTCCGTCAGGGCGACTCAGTATCGAGTCGGTACACTGGCGGTCGCAGCGCTTCGGTCCTTTCAGCGCTGGCTGGCGGACCACCTCCGACCAGTTGATCCTGGACCCCGTGGAGCTGAGTCTCGGCGAGGTCGATGCCCGGGGCAATCTGACCTGGGAAGCCTCCGGTTCCGATGCCAGCCTGACTCGCTCACGTCTTTCGCTGGAAGGTGGCGACATCGGCACGGCACTGCACGCCCTGGACCAGCCGGTAGCGGTGAACAGTGCCGAAACCCGGGTCGCTAGCCAGCTCGCCTGGCCCGGGGCACCCTGGCAGTTCGCTCTGGCGCGCTCCCGGGGCAACCTGGGTATCGAATTGCGCGACGGACGCTTTGCCAACCTGGAATCTCCCTCGGCTCGGCTGGTCGGCCTGTTGAACGTGGACAACCTGTTGCGCCGCTTGAGGCTGGATTTTTCGGATGTCACCGGTCGTGGCACCGCCTTCGACAGTGTCAGCGGCGACGCAACCCTGTATGGTGGGGTATTGGAAACACGTGGCCCGGTGACGATCGATGGCGCCGCCACTCAATTCACGCTGGAGGGCAGTGTCGACCTGGCGCGTCGGGAACTCGACCAACGGCTTGGCGTCACAGTACCCGTGAGCAACAACTTGCCCCTGGCGGCGGTCATCGCCGGCGCCCCGGTGGTGGGTGGCGCGCTATTCGTCGCCGACAAGATCTTCGGCGATGTCATCGACCGCGTGACCCGAATTCACTATCGCGTGCGGGGCCCATGGACCTCGCCGCGCATCTCTCTGGAAAGTGCCGAATGACATCACAGACGTCTTCCATGCTCGATCAGGCAGGCGAGATACTGCTCGCGCCCGGTGGTCTCGACCTTGATGCCCTGGAGGTCGGGCTCGGTCATGCCCTGGGGCCCGGCATCGACTATGCCGACCTCTATTTCCAGCGTAGCTGGCACGAGGGCTGGTCACTCGAGGATGGCGAGGTCAAGGACGCCAGCTACAGCATCGATGGTGGCGTCGGCGTACGCGCCATGGCCGGCGAGAAGACCGGTTTTGCTTATTCCAACCAGATCACCGCCGATGCCCTGGCCGAGACCGGTCGTACTGCGTCCGGCATCGTCAGAAGCGGCAAGCGCCTGACGGCAGCCACCTGCATCCAGGTGGGCGCCGAGGCGCGTTATGCCGGGATCGATCCGCTAACCGGTCTGTCTGCCGAGGACAAGATCGCCATGCTCAAGCTGGCCGATCGCGTGGCCCGTGCGGCGGACCCGGCCGTGGAACAGGTCAGTGCCTCGCTGACCGGTGTGCACGAAGTGGTGCTGGTGCGGGCCAGCGATGGGACTCAGGCGGTGGATATCCGCCCCCTGGTTCGCTTCAACGTCAGCGTCATCGTGGTTCGCAATGGACGTCGCGAACGTGGCAGTGCCGGTGGCGGCGGGCGTTATCCCATGTCCCGGCTGCGCGATGACAATGTTGCCGAACGGTTCGCCAAGGAGGCCGTGCGACAGGCGCTGGTCAACCTGGAAGCGGTCGACGCGCCGGCCGGGCAGATGCCGGTGGTGCTGGGGGCCGGCTGGCCGGGCATCCTGCTTCACGAGGCGGTGGGACATGGTCTCGAAGGCGATTTCAACCGCAAGGGCAGCTCTGCCTTCGCCGGACGCATGGGCGAGCGCGTGGCCTCGCCGGGCGTGACAGTGGTCGATGATGCGACCCTGGCCGATCGTCGCGGCTCCATGAGTGTCGACGACGAAGGCACGCCGGGGCAGTGCACGACCCTGATCGAGGACGGCATCCTTACCGGCTACATGCAGGACAAGCTCAACGCTCGCCTGATGGGCATGGCACCTACCGGCAATGCGCGTCGGGAATCCTTCGCCCACCTGCCGATGCCGCGCATGACCAATACCTACATGCAGGCAGGGCAGGATGATCCCGCCGATATCATCGGCAGTGTCGATCGCGGCATCTATGCCGTGAGTTTCGGCGGCGGCCAGGTGGACATCACCTCTGGCAAGTTCGTGTTCTCGGCCAGCGAAGCCTATCTGATCGAGGGCGGTCGCATCACCGCACCGGTGAAGGGCGCGACCCTGATCGGCAATGGTCCCGAGGCGATGGGCCGGGTATCAATGATCGGCCATGACCTGGAGCTGGATACCGGTATCGGCGTCTGCGGCAAGGAAGGTCAGGGCGTGCCGGTCGGGGTGGGCCAGCCCACGCTCAAGCTGGACGAGTTGACGGTGGGAGGAACGCAGTCCTAGTGGACAGGGCAGAGCGCGGCAGTCGTGTTCTGCCCTGTTCCAGGCGCGGCCGTTAGAGCCCGGCGGTGTCGCGAATCAGTTTGAACAGCCGGCGGGCGTTGGTGGGAGGCTTGCCCTGGTCACGTTCGCGGCGGGCGTTGCGGATCAACTGACGCAGTGCCTGCCGGTCGGTATCAGGAAAGGCATCGACGAAGGCTTCGACGGCGTCGTCGCCTTCATCGATCAAGCGGTCCCGCCATTTCTCGAGCCGGTGGAAGGCATGGTCACGTTGCAGTTGTTCGCGGTCGAGTTCGTCGAATACGGCGCGAATGCCGTCGAGGTCCTCGCGGCGCATCAGCTTGCCGACGTATTGCATGTGGCGCCGGCGGGCTTCTCGGGCGCGAATGCGGCCGGTCTCCTCGATGGCGGCCAGGAGTTCGTCGGAGAGGGGAAAGCGGGCCCGCTCGGCCTCGTTCATGGCGATGAGTCGCTCGCCGAGTGCCTGGAGCGCATGCATCTCGCGCTTGAGCTGGGACTTGCTGGGCCGCTCATCGGCCGGAAGGGAATCATCCTGGGTCATGCCGTATCCTGAGGTTATGAGGCTTGAAAGGTAAGCATCGGGGCGTGGCGCATGGACCCAGTATACCAGCCCGCCGTCACGGGCTGGACAACCGCGATATTGTGAAGTGCCGGCCCCGGGGCCGGCCGAGTGAGGAGACAGATCGATGACACAGGCTTTCGATGCCGCCGATCAGCAGGCACTGCTGGAAACTCGTGCCGAAGCGGCTCTGGCGCTGGCGCGCCGGTTGGGGGCCGATGCCTGCGAGGTGGGAGCCAGCGTCGATCAGGGCATCGGCGTCAGCGTGCGCGAAGGGGATGTGGAAACCGTTGAGTTGTCGCGGGATCAGGGCATTGCGGTGACTGTCTACGTCGGCCAGCGCAAGGGAAGTGCCTCGTCCTCCGATGCCAGCGAGGCGTCGGTGCGCGACGTGGTCGAGAAGGCGCTGGCCATCGCACGCTATACGGGCGAGGATCCCGCCGCCGGTCTGGCGGATGCCGAGCTGATGGCCACTCGCTTTCCGGACCTCGATGTACATCATCCCTGGCCGCTCTCCACCGAGGAGGCCATCGAACTGGCTCTGACCTGCGAGAGCGCCGGGCGTGGTGTCGAGGGGATTCGCAGCTCCGAGGGCGCCAGCTTGTCCAGCGGCGAGGGCGTTCATGTCTATGCCAACAGTCACGGTTTCCTGGGTGGGCAGCGCGGTAGCCGACATTCGTTGTCATGCCTGCTGATCGCCGAGGATGCCTCGGGCATGCAGCGGGACTATGACTACACCACGTCGCGTGACCCGCGCGCCCTGCGGGATCCTGCTGCGGTGGGCGAGAGCGCGGCACGACGCACGCTGCAGCGCCTGGGCGCCGTGCGGCCGGCTACCGGTCGCATGCCGGTGCTGTTCGATCCGTCGCTCGCCTCCGGGCTGGTCGGGCACCTGATGGGGGCCATCGCCGGTGGTGCGTTGTATCGCCAGTCGTCCTTCCTGTGCGAACGACTGAATACCATGCTGTTCCCCGACTGGTTCTCCCTGGGCGAACGTCCCATGGAAGTGGGCGCCATGGCCAGCAGCCCCTTCGACGCCGATGGCGTCCAGACTCGGGACAATGTCTTCATCGACCAGGGGCGCCTGGCCAGCTACCTGCTCTCCGCCTACAGCGCGCGACGCCTGGGCATGTCGACCACCGGCAACGCCGGTGGCGCCCGCAACCTGCGCATCACGGCACCGCTCGAATCGCAGGAATCGCTCCTGGCGCGCATGGATCGCGGTGTGCTGGTGACCGAGCTGATGGGCCAGGGCGTCAACGGCGTGACCGGCGACTACTCACGTGGCGCCGCCGGCTTCTGGGTGGAGAATGGCAGGATCCAGCATCCGGTCGAAGAGTTCACCATTGCCGGCAATCTCGAGACGATGTTCCAGGGGCTGGTGGGAATCGGTGACGATATCGACACCCGGGGCAGCATACATACCGGTAGCTGGCTGATCGACGAGATGACGGTCGCGGGCGCGTAGCGCCCGGGACGCGGCTGCGCCGCTCGAAAAGCCGGGCTTCGCCCGGAGCTGGAAGAACGCCCGCTTCGCGAGCTTAAGCTGGAAGCTTGAAGAAAAATCTTGATCCCGTGCGTCGGTGTTCATGCTGCCTTCCAGCTTCCAGCTTCCAGCTTCCAGCTTCCAGCTGTCAGGCCTCCTCGTCGAACCGGGCCTCGAACAGCTCCTCGAGGGCATCGAGGACTGCCTCGTCGTCCTCGCCCTCGGCTTCCAGGAGGAGTTCGGTGCCGCAGGGGGCGGCGAGCATCAGCAGCGACATGATGTTGTCGGCGTTGGCTGTCCGACCGCCATGGGAAACGGTAACGCTGGCATCATAGGGTTGGCAGCACTGGACCAGGCGGGTGGCGGCGCGGGCGTGCAGACCGCGCTTGTTGGTCAAGGTGAGCTTGCGACTCGGCACGGACTCAGGATTCCTTTTCGTGGTCGTGATCGTCTTGTTCCTGGGTGGGTGGCGTTTCCGAGGGGAGGCGGCTGAGGTGTATGCCCAATTCTCGGTGACGCAGGCGAACGCTGGGATGCTGGGCGGCGAGGTCGTGAGCCAGGCGCTCGGCCAGGTAGACCGAGCGATGCTGCCCCCCGGTGCAGCCGATGGCCACGGTCAGGTAGCTGCGCTGGCTGGCCAGGTAGCGGGGCAGCCAGCGTTCCACCCAGGCGAGGATGTCCCGGCGCATCTCGTCGACCATCGGATAGGTCTCGAGAAAGGTGATGACGCTGTCGTCGCGTCCGGTGGCATCACGCAGTGAAGGGTCCCAGTAGGGATTCGGCAGGCAGCGTGCGTCGAAGACAATATCGGCGTCGAGCGGGACGCCGCGCTTGAAGCCGAAGGACTCGATGGTCAAGGCGAGGGCTTCCTGCCCGCGCTCGGCCACCTGGTCGGCGATGCGTCCACGCAGCTCATGCACCGAGAGCCGCGAGGTGTCGATCACCAGATCGGCGAGATCACGGATCTCTGCCAGGGATGCTTCCTCCTGATCGATGGCTTCAGCAAGCGTCATCCGGTTGTTGCGGGTCAATGGATGGCGGCGCCGAGTGGCCGAATAGCGCTCGAGCAGGATGCGGGCATCGGTAGTGAGGTAGACCACCTGGCACTGGACCTTCCGGTGACGCAAGTCATGGAGCAGCGTCGGGAAGCGCTGCAGGGCATGCGGCAGGTTGCGGGCGTCGATGCTGACGGCGATGGAACGTGCCTGACCGTCGCGCAATTCGTCCACCAGCGAGCCGAGCAGCGTGGCCGGAAGGTTGTCGATGGCATAGAAACCGAGATCTTCCAGTGCCTGCAGGGCGATCGACTTGCCCGAGCCTGAACGGCCGCTGATGATCACGATCTGCATGGCAGGGTCTCCTGGTCGAGTGGCTGGCCGTTGTGCCGTCAGTCGTTCTCGGCCGGTGCCTGTCGGCGTATCGCCTCGATGAGTCGTTCGTGCAAGGCGTGCTGGCTATCGGCACGACGCAGAGCGTTACGGGTGTCGGCGTCGTTCATTACGGCGGCGACCTGGCCGAGCAAGGCCAGATGGGCGTCGTCGGCCTGCTCGGGAACCAGCAGCACGAACACCAGGTCGACAGGGTCGCCGTCGACGGCGTCGAAGTCGATCGGCTCGGCGAGCTTCAGAAAGCCGGCAATGGGCGCCTTACAGTGCGGGTTGCGGGAGTGGGGAATGGCGACCCCGTGCCCGATGCCCGTGCTGCCCAGGCGCTCGCGACCGATCAGGCGGCTGAAGACCTCCTGGCTGTCCAGACTCGGTGTGTTCTGGGCGATGAAGGTGCTGAAGAATTCCAGTACGCGCTTTTTGCTCCCCCCGGGCACGTCGAAGAGCGTGCGCTCGGGGGGAAGGATGGTTTCCAGAGTCATGATGGATCAGCGTACGCCGGCGGCGCCCTGGGCGCGCGCCTGGGATTTTTCCTTGTGTTTCACCAACTGGCGATCGAGCTTGTCGGCAAGGGCGTCGATGGCGGCGTACATGTCCCCGTCCATCGCTTCGGCATGCAGGTCAGCACCGGCGGCATGCAGGGTACAGGCAGCCTGTTGACGTTCTTTCTCCACGGAGAGCGTGACTTGCACGGTGGTGATGTTGTCGTAGTGACGTTCGAGTCGCGCGAGCTTCTCTTGGACATAGTCACGCAGTGCGTCGGTCAATTCCACATGATGGCCGGTGAGGTTGACTTGCATGACACGCTCCTTGCTCCTTGGGTTGTGCCTCGATTGTAACCCTTTTTGGAGTCGTGCAAACCCCCTGTGAAACGCTGTTGCCAGGCTCGCTCGAAAACGCTCAGCGAAGGCGCTTGCGCTGGCTCGAGGAGGGGATGTTCATGGCTTCGCGATACTTGGCCACGGTTCGCCGTGCGACATCGATGCCTTCCTCGGCGAGCAGGGTGACAAGCTTGTTGTCGGAGAGCGGCTTGCGTGCCGGTTCCTCATGGATGAGCTTGCGGATCCGGGCCCGTATGGCGGTGCTGGAGTGGGCGTCGTCGCCGTCGCCGACATGGCTGGAGAAGAAGTACTTGAGCTCGAACACACCGCGTGGCGTGTGGATGTATTTCTGGGTCGTCACCCGCGAGATGGTCGATTCGTGCATCTCGACGGCCTGGGCGATGTCGGCCAGGATCAAGGGTTTCATGGCTTCCTCGCCGTGCTCGAGGAAGTCCAGCTGGCGGGCCATGATCTCGCGACCGACGCGCAGCAGAGTGTCGTTGCGACTGGCCAGACTCTTGAGCAGCCAGCGAGCCTCCTGCAGGTGATCCTTGAGGAACTGGTTGTCCTGGCTCTTGTCGGCGCGTCGGATCAAGGCGGCGTAGTCGGGCTGGATGCGCACGCGTGGCATGGCCTCGGGGTTGAGCTCGATCTGCCAGCCTTGTTCGTCGCGCCGGGCGACCAGGTCGGGGATGACGTAGTCGTTGCCGCCGCTGGCGAACGCGCTGCCCGGGCGTGGGTCGAGTCCTCGGATCAGGGCGATCACCTCGTCGAGCGCCGCGTCGTCCAGGCCGAGGCGGCGCTTGAGCAGGCGTCGATCATCGCCGGCCAGGGCCTCGAGGAACTGACGGGCCAGGCGCCGGGCCTGCGGCAGTCGAGGTGTTTCCTGGGGCAGGGCGGCGAGCTGCAGCATCAGGCATTCCCGCAGGTCGCGGGCGAAGACGCCGGTGGGCTCGAACTGCTGCACCTGCAGCAACACGGCTTCGACCTCGCGGCTGGAGAGCCCTTCCAGGCCCTGGGCGCGCAGGCCATCGCGGATCGCGTCCAGTGGCTGGTCCAGGTAGCCATCCTCGTTGACCGCGTCGATCAGGCTCTCGGCGATACGCGAGGAGCGCTCATCCAGGCCGCTCATGGCCAGTTGCCAGGCCAGGTGCCCCTGCAGGCTTTGGCCCGCTGCCTGACGCTCGAAGTCGGGGGCCTCGCCGCTGCCCGTGCCGCTCAGACTGCCCAATCCGGCATCCTGATAGGTATCGGACCAGTCGCTGTCGACGGTCAGATCCTCGGGAATCTCGCTGGCCCAGTCATCTTCGGGCGCCTCGCCGACGGCCAGTTCGCCGAAGTCCTCGTCGAGCTCCAGCATGGGGTTGGATTCCAGGGCCTGCTGGACCTCCTGACGCAGGTCGAGAGTGGAAAGCTGCAACAGGGCGATGGCCTGCTGCAATTGGGGCGTCATGGTCAGCTGGGTGCCGAGCCGAAGTTGGAGGGAAGCCTTCATGGCCATAGGAAAAGAGAACCGCTCAACGTGCGAGAAACCTCCACCCTAGTGCGTTGCATCACGGCATGCAAGTCTTCGATAAAGCAATTATCATGCCATCGGCAAATTTCGTGCCTTGGTGATAAAGTGTTCATTATATCAGCTTGTTGCGGTGACATGGCGCTGAGGGGCGGCAAGCCGTGGGCTCAGAGGCGGAAGTCTTGGCCTAGGTAGACGTCGCGCACTCGCTGGTTGGCGAGGATCGCCTCGGCGTCGCCTTCGGCGATGATCTGGCCGTCGCCGACAATGTAGGCGCCGTCGCAGATGTCGAGGGTCTCGCGGACGTTGTGGTCGGTGATCAGTACACCGATGCCGCGTGTCTTGAGCTGGCGGATGATGCCCTTGATCTCGCCGACGGAAATCGGGTCCACGCCAGCGAAGGGTTCGTCAAGCAGGATGAAGTCAGGCTCGGTGGCCAGAGCGCGTGCGATTTCCACCCGTCGGCGCTCACCCCCGGACAGGCTCATGCCGATGTTGTGGCGGATGTGGGTGATGTGGAAGTCTTCCAGCAGCGATTCCAGGCGGTCGCGACGGCCGGCGCGGTCGAGATCCTTGCGGGTCTCGAGAATGGCCATGATGTTGTCGGCCACGCTGAGCTTGCGGAAGATCGAGGCTTCCTGGGGCAGATAACCGATACCGGCGTGGGCGCGCTCGTGCATGGCGGCATCGGACAAGTCGAGATCGTCGATGGCGACCTGGCCGGCATCGGCACGCACCAGGCCCACGATCATGTAGAAGGAGGTGGTCTTGCCGGCCCCGTTGGGGCCCAGCAGGCCGGTGATGTGGCCCTGGCCGATCTCCAGGCTGATGTCATGGACCACGCGTCGGCGTTTGTAGCTCTTGGCCAGGTGGCGGGCGTGGAGCGTCTTCATTGCGAATCCTGCTGCTCGGGTTCCAGGGTCATGCGTACTCGCTGGTTGCCTTCGACGCCTTCCGCGGAGGAACGCGCCTGGACCACGCGGCGATCGAGAAAGTACTCCAGGTAGCCGCCATCGAAGGTGTCACCGCCCCGGTGCAGTTCGGCCTGGTCGATGAGTTCCATGCGGCGTTCGGCCACGTGGTAGACGATGCGCTGCCCCCAGCCGCGTACCACTGATTCGTCGGGAGCGGGCTGCTGTTCGATATAGGCGCGATCGCCGGTGGCGATGGCCTGGCTCAGCTCGCCGGCGTCGTTGCGGCGGATTTCCACTCGTGAGCCGGTCAGGCGCATGCTGCCCTGCTGAATGTTCACGTTGCCCTGGTAGACGGCGGTGCCGGCACGGTCATCGAGGTCCAGGCGGTCGGCCTCGACCTGGATCGGGGCGCTGGCGTCTCCCTCCAGTGCCTGTGCCTGGGAGACGGCGAGGCTCAGGATGACCAGTGACAGGCCCAGCAGAAAGGGGGAGGTGGTTCGCGTCATGGCTCGGGGTCCTCATCGGTTGCCGGCGGGTGATGACCGCGAACATTGTCGGTCAGTCGCGCACGATTGTCATGAATCCAGGCGTCGAAATGCTCGCCCCGCATGGATTGGGGAGGCTGGCTGAGCGTGGCGGGCGTCTCGCTCCAGGCATGGCCGGTGTCGGCATCGTAGTGCAGCCTCTGAGTGGTCAGGCGCCAGCGTTCCGCGGGGGCCTCGAGGCGGACATCGCCGCTGAGCCTCAGGGGATTGCCACCGGCTTCCAGCCGGCCTTGCTCGGCGCGGGCGGTCCAGAGCCGGCCATCATCGGCGTGGAGCCTGACCTCGGGGTTTTCCAGACGCGTGACATCGTCGATGGGGGTGTGCACGAGGCGCGGGGTGACGAGCCGCTGGTGGGGGGTGCCTTCGGCATCGAAGCGTGTGGCTTCGACGTCTTCCAGGTAGTAGTCCGGCTCGCCGGCGGCGTCCCGGGGCACCGGCCCGGGCGAGTCGTCGTCGCGAGAATCGAGCAGGGCCAGCCCGCCGCCGAGGGCCAGCAGCAGCAGGAAGAGCCAAGTACGAAAACCGGGGCGGGGCAGTCGCATGGGATCAGGCCCGATCATTCAGATAGGCGTCGAGCATGGCATCCCATTGCCCTTGGGCCTGGAGCAGGGCATCGCAGATCTCGCGCACCGCGCCGTGTCCGCCAGGGCGCTCGGTGACCCAGTCGGCGTGCTGGCGGATGTAGCTTGGCGCGCCGGGGACGCTGATGCCGACGCCGGCCTGGAAGATGGGGGCCAGGTCGGGCATGTCGTCACCGCAGTAGGCGACCTGGTCGAGGGTGATGTCGAGCTGCTCGCAGAGCTGGTGCAATACGGGAAGCTTGCGCGCGATCCCTTGATGAAGATGGGAGATGCCGAGTGCGGCGGCGCGGCGACTGACCATCGGCGAGTCGCGCCCCGTGATCAGCGCGACCTCGATGCCGGCGTTGCGTATCAGTTTGATGCCGTGGCCATCCAGGGTGTGGAAGGCCTTGATTTCGTTGCCGTCAGCGTGAAAGTAGAGCCGTCCGTCGCTGAGCACGCCGTCCACATCCAGTGCCAGCAGGCGTACTCGCCGCAAGCGGTCGAGCAGGTGGGGGGCGAGCGAAGGGGATTCGTGACGCATGACAACTCCTTGGGGTCAGATCACGCCGCTGGCGAGCAGGTCGTGCATGTGCAGGGCGCCGACGGGGTGGCCGTCGTCATCCACCACGGCCAGGGCGGTGATGCGATTGTCTTCCATGAGGCGCACGGCTTCGGCGGCCAGGGTGTCGGGCGAGGTGCGCTTGCCCGGCACGGTCATGACGTCGTCGACCTTGAGTCCGCTCAGGTCGGCATGCTGGTCGAGGGTGCGTCGCAGGTCGCCGTCGGTGTAGACGCCGACCAGCCGGTCGTCGGGATCGACGACGCAGGTGAAGCCCAGTCCCTGGCGGGTGATTTCCAGCAGAGCATCGCGCAGCGGGCTGCCGGAAGCCACCCTGGGCAGGCGGGAGCCCTGGTGCATGAGATCGGAGACGCGCAGCAGCAGTCGCTTGCCCAGGCTGCCGCCAGGGTGCGAGAGGGCGAAGTCCTCGGCGGTGAAGCCTCGTGATTCGAGCAGTGCCACGGCCAGGGCATCGCCCAGCGCCAGGGCGGCGGTGGTCGAGGACGTGGGAGCAAGATCGAGCGGACAGGCCTCGCGTTCGACGCCGGCGTAGAGATGGGCGTCGGCGTGACGCCCCAGGGTGGAGGCAGGGCGCCCCGTCATGCTGATCAAGGGGGTGCCCAGCCGCTTGAGCAGTGGCAGCAGGGCGGTGACTTCGGCAGTCTCTCCCGAGTGTGACAGTGCCAGGACCACGTCACCCGGCGTGATCATGCCCAGATCGCCGTGGCTGGCTTCGCCGGGATGCACGAAGAAGGCTGGAGTGCCGGTGCTGGCCAGGGTGGCGGCGATCTTGCCGCCGATATGTCCGGACTTGCCCATGCCGGTGACCACGACCCGGCCCGGGCAGGCCAGGATGAGCTCGCAGGCACGCTCGAAGTCATCGTCGAGGTGTTCGATCAAGGCGCCGATGGCCTGCTGTTCCAGTGTCAGGGTGCGGATGGCGCTGGCACGTAACTGGGCGGAGGGAGAGGTAGCGTCAGTCATAGAAGAGATTGTTGCCCGTCATGGGGTTTCACTCAAGTGTCAGGCGCCGGCGGTGGCCTGGCCGCTACTCAGCCAGATCAGGTAGGCGGTGTAGGACAATGCCAGCAGGGCACCCGGCAGGCGCTTGATGTGTCCGTGTCGCTGCCACAGCAGCAGCATGCCCAGCGCCAGGGTCAGCAGCAGCATCACCGGGTAGTCGCGGCCGGCGGCGGCAGGATCGGTGGCCCCCGGATGCATCAGCGCCGGCACGGGGAGCACGGCGAGCATGTTGAATAGATTCGAGCCGATGACATTGCCGATGGCCAGATCGTGGTGGCGCTTCAAGGCGCTGGCCACGCAGGCTGCGAGTTCGGGCAGGCTGGTGCCGATGGCGACGATGGTCAGGCCGATCACGAGCTCGCTGACGCCGAAGTCACGGGCCAGTTCGCTGGCTCCCCAGACGAGGGCGCGTGAGCTTGCCACCATCACGATCAGGGTCAGAGTGAGCCAGAACAGGGCGCGCAGCAGGGGCATGTCGGGGATGTCGGCGTCGGCATCCGCCACGCCTGGCGTGTCGGCGCGAAACAGCCACCAGAGGCTGAAGATCAGCATGAGAACCAGCAACAGGCCATCGGGGCGATCGAGCTGGCTGTTGGCCAGGGCATAACCGGCCAGTCCCGTGGCGCCAAGCAGCAGCGGCAACTCCTTGCGCACGATGGAAAAGCGTACGGGGATCGGCACGACCATGGCGGTAACGCCCAGCACCAGACCGATATTGGCGATGTTCGAGCCCAGGGCGTTGCCGGTAGCGAGGTTGGGCGCGCCGTCCAGCGAGGCCATGATGGAGACGACGATCTCGGGCGCCGAGGTGCCGATGGAGACGATGGTCATGCCGACCAGCATGGTGCTCATGCCGGCACGACAGGCCGTGGCGGCGGCGGCGCCGACGAAGCGGTCGGCACTCCATAGCAGGCCGACGAGACCGAGCAGCACGAGAAGGACGGGAATCAGCATGGGTAGCGGGAAATCCGTGGCGGAAAGGTGGCCTATTGAACATGCTGCGTCATGCCGGTGCAAGCCGGTGGCTGCTGTGCTGGCGCGTCGAGTTCCAGTTAGGATACGATGTTCGATAATCCTGGTTGAGAAGGCGAACGGATGACCGACTCCCCTTTCGTTGAAGTGGAAGGCCTGCATTATTCCCGCGGCGAGACGTCGATCTTCCGTGGCGTCGACATGGCGATACCGCGCGGGCGGATCACTGCCATCATGGGCCCCAGCGGTACCGGCAAGACGACCCTGCTCAAGCTGATCGGGGGGCAGCTCACACCGGATGCCGGGCGGGTGCGCATTGCCGGCGAGGATGTGCATGCCTTGTCGCGCAAGGCATTGTTCAGGCTGCGCCGGCGCATGGGCATGCTGTTCCAGAGCGGTGCCCTGTTCTCGGATCTCGACGTGTACGAGAACGTGGCCTTTCCGCTGCGCGTGCACACCGATCTGCCCGAATCGATGATTCGTGATCTGGTCCTGTTGAAGTTGCAGGCGGTCGGGCTGCGTGGCGCGCGCCAGTTGATGCCTGCCGAGCTGTCCGGTGGCATGGCGCGCCGGGTGGCACTTGCACGTGCCATTGCCCTGGACCCGGAGCTGATCCTCTATGATGAGCCCTTCGTCGGTCAGGACCCGATTTCCATGGGGGTGCTGGTGCAGTTGATTCGTCGGCTCAACGATGCCCTCGGCTTGACCGCGGTAGTGGTTTCCCACGACATCAAGGAGACACTGTCCATCGCCGACTATGTCTATGTGATCGCCGACGGTCAGGTCATGGCCCGGGGAGCGCCGGCCGACCTCGACGTGGATCGTGACCCCAGGGTCCGACAGTTCGTCCATGGCGAGCCCGATGGGCCGGTGCCGTTCCATTACCCGGCTCGAGACTTCTATGCCGATCTGCTAGGTGCGGGAGGGCCGAAATGATCGACCACATCGTGCGACTGGGACGCTGGGGGTGCGAGACCCTGGAGCGTCTCGGGGATGCGGGGATCTTCCTGGCCCAGTCGATGTCCGGCGTGCCCTCCGCCGAGGGCGTTCGGTTATGGCTGCGCCAGATGCACTTCGTGGGCGTGATGTCGCTGGCCATCGTGCTGGTGTCGGGCCTTTTCATCGGCATGGTGCTGGCGCTCCAGGGATACACCATCCTGGTCGACTTCGGTGCCGAGGATGCCCTGGGCCAGATGGTGGCCCTGTCATTGCTGCGCGAGCTGGCGCCGGTGGTCGCGGCCTTGCTGTTCGCCGGCCGGGCCGGATCGGCGCTGACCGCCGAGATCGGCTTGATGAAGGCCACCGAACAGCTGACCAGCATGGAGATGATCGGTGTCGATCCGTTGCGTCGCGTGGTGGCGCCGCGCCTCTGGGCCGGCTTCGTTGCCTTGCCCCTGTTGACCATCGGCTTCGGGGTGGTCGGCGTATGGGGTGGCCAGTTGGTGGGTGTGCAATGGCTCGGCGTCTTCGAAGGATCCTACTGGGGCAACATGCAGGCCAGTGTCGATTTCGTCGCGGATGTGGGCAATGGCCTGCTCAAGAGTCTGGTCTTTGCCCTGGTGGTGACCTGGATCGCGGTGTATCAGGGATATGCCCTGGTGCCGACCTCGGAGGGGATTTCCCGGGCCACGACGCGTACGGTGGTATATGCGTCCTTGGCGGTGCTCGGTCTGGATTTCGTGCTGACCGCAGTAATGTTCGGAGGGCTGTCCTGATGTTCGGAGACACGCAATGAAGCGTAGCAAGGTGATGGAGTTGGGAGTCGGGCTGTTCATGCTGGCCGGCATTCTCGGGCTGGTATTCCTGGGGTTGAGGGTCAGCGGTCTCAGTCTCGAGCGTCCCGCAAGCAGCTTCGAGCTGGAAGCCAACTTCGCCAACATCGGTGGCTTGAAGCCTCGTGCTCGGGTCACGATGGCCGGTGTCACGGTGGGGCGGGTGCAGAGCATCGAGCTGGATACCGACTGGTACGATGCCCATGTGGTCATGGAACTCGACGGCAGCCTCGAGGACACACTCCCCGAGGATACGACGGCCGCGATCCTGACCTCCGGGCTTCTCGGCGAGCAATACATCGGACTCTCGGTGGGCGGCGCTCCCGAGACTCTGGGGGATGGTGACCGCATTCGCGATACCCAGTCCGCCCTGGTGCTGGAGGAGCTCATCCAGCAATTCGTGTCCAACATGGCCAAGGAGTGACGATGATGAAACCGGTTTTTTCGTTGGTTCGGCTGCACGCCACCCTGATGCTTCTCATCCTGCTGGTGGCATCGCTGCCGGCCCAGGCGCAGGATGCCGAGCATCCCGAGGCGCTGATACGCGACAGCATCGAGGCGCTGATGTCCCAGATCGAGGGGCGCAGGGACTACTTCGCCCAGCATCCCGATGAGCTCGAGGCCGTCGTCGAGGACAATCTGGCCGATGTGGCCGATTTCCGCTATATCGGCGCCAGCGTGATGGGGCGCTATTTCGGCAATGCAACGCCCCAGCAGCGTTCGCGCTTCGTCGAGACCTTCCGCCAGTCCCTGATCGATACCTATGCCAAGGGCCTGGTCACCTTCGACTACCGCGAGATCCGCGTACCGGAGGCACAGCAGGCTTCGCGCTACGATGATCAGGCCAGCGTGTCCATGGAGGTCGTCGGGGTCGATGGCACCGTCTATCCGGTCAGTTACACGATGCGTCTCGACGATGGTCAGTGGAAGGTCGTCAACGTGATCGTCAATGGCATCAACCTCGGCCTGACCTTCCGCAATCAGTTCGATCAGGCCATGCGAGATCACAATCGTGACTATGACGCGGTGATCAATGGCTGGTCGCCACAGCTCGACGTGGAAGATCTGGAGGAGGGTGAGTGAGCGTTCTGCTCGAGGATGGGGCCAATCGCCTCGAGGCGGCCGACGACACCTTGACAGTGGTCGGCAGCGTCGACTTCGAGGGAGCTGCGGCCCTGGCCGAGGCCGGCCGTCACTGGCTCGAGGGCCGGGGGCACGGCGAGCGGGTGGCCTTCGATCTGCAGGGCGTCGACCGTGTCAGCAGTGCCGCCATCAGCGTGCTGCTCGAGTGGTTGCGCCAGGCACGCCAGGCGAGTGTCGAGGTGGTCGATGTGCGGCTTTCGGCTCCCCTGGCGAGCCTGACCGAGGTCGCCGAACTGGATAGCTTGCTGCCGGCGGCCTCGCCGGCCGCGGCCAGCGTCTGAGCCTTTCTCGCCTGGCATCGCCAAGCGCCACGCTTTTCTTTACCATGTCGGGTCTGCCAGCGCTGCCACTGAGTGGCGCATTCACCGACGATACAGACGAGCGAGGATTCGATGCATCCCAGTGACGTCAAGGCGCTGCTCGAGAGCCGACTCGACGGCTGCGAATTTCATATCCAGGGCGAGGGCTGCGATTTTCAGGTGGTCGCCGTGGGCGAGGTCTTCGAAGGGCTGTCGCGTGTCAAGCGTCAGCAATTGATCTATGGCGCCTTGTCGGAGGAGATCGCCTCCGGTGCGCTGCATGCGATCACCATCCGCACCTACACTCCGCAACAGTGGCAAGATGCCGCCGAGAACAAGGGGGCCTGAGGGTCGACCCAATCATGGACAAGCTGATCATTACCGGTAACGGCCCCGTCGATGGCGAGGTCTGGGCGAGCGGTGCCAAGAATGCCGCCTTGCCGATACTCTGTGCGACCCTGCTGGCCGAGGAACCGGTGACCATCGGTAACCTGCCGCACCTGCAGGATATCACCACGACCCTGGAACTGCTCGGCCACATGGGCGTGCAGCCGGTAATGGGCGAGCGCATGAGCATCCAGCTCGATGGTTCCCAGGTGCACGACTGTCACGCGCCTTACGAGCTGGTCAAGAAGATGCGTGCCTCCATTCTGGTGCTGGGGCCCTTGCTGGCGCATTTCGGTAAGGCCGATGTGTCGCTGCCCGGTGGTTGTGCCATCGGGTCGCGGCCAGTCGACCTGCACATCCGGGGCCTGGAGGCCATGGGCGCCGACATTCGGGTCGAAGGCGGCTACATCCGCGCCCGGGTCGATGGACGCCTGAAGGGGGCGACCATCTTCTTCGATACCGTGACGGTCACCGGTACCGAAAACCTGCTGATGGCCGCCACGCTGGCCGAGGGCACCACGGTGCTCGAGAATGCCGCTCGCGAGCCCGAAGTGGTCGACCTGGCCGAATGCCTGATCAAGATGGGGGCCGACATCCGCGGGCATGGTTCCGACACCATCGTCATCGAGGGTGTTGAGCGCCTGCATGGAGCGGCCCACGATGTCATGCCCGACCGCATCGAAACGGGGACCTTCCTGGTTGCGGCGGCGCTGTCACGGGGGCGGGTCCGGGTGCGCAACACCCGTGCCGATCTCCTCGAGGCGGTGCTGGCCAAGCTGGAAGAAGCCGGTGCCGAGATCACTTCCGGAGACGGCTGGATCGCGCTGGACATGCATGGCCAGCGCCCCAGGGCGGTCAGCGTGCGCACCGCGCCCTATCCGGCCTTTCCTACCGACATGCAGGCCCAGTTCGTGGCCTTGAATGCGGTGGCCGAGGGGACCGCGCGTGTCGTCGAGACGATCTTCGAGAATCGTTTCATGCATGTCCAGGAACTCAACCGGATGGGGGCCGACATTGCCCTGGAGGGCAATACCGCCGTGATCACCGGTGTCGAGAGCCTGTCTGGCGCCCCGGTGATGGCGACCGACCTGCGTGCTTCGGCCTCGCTGGTCGTGGCAGCGATGATGGCGGTGGGCGAGACCCTGGTGGATCGTATCTATCATATCGACCGCGGCTACGAGTGCATCGAGGAGAAACTGCAACTGCTGGGGGCGAAGATTCGACGCGTGCCGGGCTAGGCATTGTCTGGCCACTGCCTAGGCTCGTCGACTTTTCAGACAGCGCCCAAGCCGACAACGGGCAATACCATGAACAAGCAACTGATTCTGGCCCTTTCCAAGGGCCGTATTCTCGACGAGACGCTGCCGCTACTGGCCGATGCCGGCATTGTGCCGGCCGAGGATCTGTCGGCCAGTCGCAAGCTGTTATTCGACACCAACTTGCCGGACGTCAAGCTGGTGGTGATTCGTGCCACCGATGTGCCGACCTATGTACAGCTCGGGGCCGCCGATGTCGGCGTGGCCGGCAAGGATGTGTTGCTGGAGCATGGCGCCGAAGGACTCTACGAGCCGCTGGACCTGGAGATCGCCCACTGCAAGCTGATGACGGCCGGTGTCACGGGGGCCGAACCGCAACGGGCCCGGCGCCGGGTGGCGACCAAGTTTACCGAGGTGGCTCGCCGCTATTATGCGGAGCAGGGCATCCAGGCCGAGGTCATCAAGCTGTACGGTGCCATGGAACTGGCGCCGTTGATGAATCTGGCCGACGAGATCGTCGATATCGTCGATACCGGCAATACCCTGCGTGCCAACGGCATGGAGCCTCGCGAGTTGATCGCGCCGATCAGTACACGGCTGGTGGTCAACAAGGCGGCCATGACGATGAAACACGATCGTATCAAGCCACTGGTGCGGCGTCTCCAGGAGGCGGTTGCGCGTCGCCGTGAGCAGGCATCCGCCTGAGCCCTATCTGTCTCAACCGTTGCAAAAGGACGGAACCGTCATGAGCGAATCTCCTGCAGGTGGCCTGGACATTGCGCGTCTGACCACCAAGGATGCCGATTTCGAGGCGCGCCTCGATGCCTTGCTGGCCTGGGAAGGTGTTTCCGATACCGAGGTGCAGCAGCGCGTCGATGAGATCCTGGCGGCGGTGAAGCGGCGTGGCGATGCCGCCCTGGTGGAATACAGCAATCGCTTCGATCGCCTGGCCGTCGAGAGCATGGCGGAATTGACCCTGGGGGCCGATCGGCTTCGCCAGGCCTATGACAATCTGCCTTCGATACAGCAACAGGCCCTGGCCGATGCGGCCGAACGGATCCGCCGTTACCACGAGCGCCAGAAGCCGCAGTCCTGGCAGTACACCGAGGAGGACGGCACCGTGCTGGGGCAGCAGGTGACGCCGCTGGATCGGGCCGGCATCTACGTGCCCGGCGGCAAGGCGGCCTATCCCTCCTCCGTGCTGATGAACGCCCTGCCGGCGCATGTGGCCGGCGTCGGCGAGATCGTCATGGTGGTGCCGACGCCAGACGGCGTGCTCAACGACCTGGTACTGGCCGCCGCCCATCTCGCCGGTGTCGATCATGTGTTCACCATCGGTGGCGCCCAGGCGGTGGCGGCTCTGGCCTACGGCACCGAGAGCGTGCCGCGGGTGGACAAGATCGTCGGCCCCGGCAATATCTACGTGGCGACCGCCAAGCGGGCGGTGTTCGGGCAGGTTGGCATCGACATGATCGCCGGCCCCTCGGAGATCCTGGTGGTGTCCGATGGCGAGACCGATCCCGACTGGCTGGCCATGGATCTCTTCTCCCAGGCCGAACACGATGAAGATGCCCAGGCGATCTTGGTGAGTTGGGACGAAGCGCACCTGGATACGGTGGCCGAGGCCATGGCACGCCAGTTGCCGACCCTGGAGCGCGAGGAGATCGTGCGTGCGTCGCTGGCCGCCCGTGGGGCCCTGATCCAGTGCCGCGATCGCAACGAGGCGTTGGAACTGATCAATCGCATCGCGCCCGAGCATCTCGAGCTCTCGGTGGGCACGCCCGAGACCTGGTTGCCCGAGGTGCGGCATGCCGGCGCCATCTTCATGGGTCGGCATACCGCCGAGGCACTCGGGGATTATTGTGCCGGGCCGAACCATGTCCTGCCGACATCCGGCACGGCGCGATTTTCGTCACCCCTGGGGGTCTACGACTTCCAGAAGCGCTCCTCCTTGATTCACTGCTCGGCGAAGGGAGCGTCCAGCCTGGGGCCGACCGCCTCGGTGCTGGCGCGAGGCGAGTCGTTGACGGCTCATGCGCGCAGTGCCGAGTACCGCATTCGCGACTGACCCTTGGCGACTGGCCCTTCGCGACAGGCATCGGGTCTAGGCCGGTCTTGGCGAGATGCATCGGCAAGCAAGAGTGCAAGTACACCTCCGCTGACTGCCTTGACGCCCCGCTCTGCGGGGCGTCTTTCATGGGGCGTCTTGTGACGCGGAAGGCGCCTGGGAGGCCGATGTGTCCTGAGGTTCGGACGGGAAAGGGCGGCTCGGTGTGGGGCGTTCTCCGACCTCGATGTCGACCTCCAGGGTCTCGCCGCCACGCACGATCGTGACCGGCAGTTCGGTGCCTGGCGTCACTGCCGCGATATCGCCCATGGTCTGGCGGGGATCGACGATCGGTTCGCCATCGACTTCGAGCAGCACATCGCCGGGCTGCAGCCCGGCCGCGGCGGCCGGACCGTTCGGCACGACGCCGGCGATCACCACGCCGCTGGGAGCCTCGAGACCGAAGGAGGCGGCCAGTTCTGTGTTGAGTTCCTGGGCCTCTATTCCCAGCCAGCCACGGACCACGCGTCCTCTGGTGACCAGTTCGTCGAGGATGTTGCGTGCCAGGTTGGCGGGAATGGCGAAGCCGATGCCCTGAGAGCCGCCCGAGCGCGAGAAGATGGCGGTATTGATGCCGACCAGGGCCCCTTCGGGGTTGATCAGGGCGCCCCCCGAGTTGCCTGGGTTGATGGCGGCGTCGGTCTGGATGAAGTCCTCGTAGGCGCTGAGTCCCAGGTGGCTGCGTCCGGTCGCGCTGATGATTCCCATGGTGACGGTCTGTCCGACGCCGAAGGGATTGCCGATGGCCAGCGACACGTCTCCCACGGCGACTTCCTGTGAGTCGGTGAGCTCGATCACCGGAGGGTCTTCCAGGTCGATGCGCAGTACCGCCAGGTCGCTCTCTGGATCGGTGCCCACCACCTCGGCGAGGGTCTCGCGGCCGTCGCGCAATGCCACCCGAATCTGGTCGGCGCCGTTGATCACATGGTGGTTGGTGAGCACATAGCCTTCTTCGCTGACGATGACGCCGGAGCCGAGGCTCGAGAGCATGCGTTGGCGGCTTGGGGCATTGTCACCGAAAAACTGGCGGAAGAAGGGATCCGACATCAAGGGGTGCGAGTCGCGTTCGACCACCCGTGACGAGTAGATGTTGACCACGGCGGGTGCGGCACGCTCCACCGCCTCGGCGTAGCTCACCGGCCCTTGGTCGCGCGACATCGGAGCTGCCTGGCGGATGTCAGGGGCCGAGCGATCGGTACTGGCCGGCGTGCTGCCATCCTGGCGTGCCTGGATGAGCGTGCCGGAACCGCCATCGCTATCCTGGCGCCCCAGTAGCTGCGGAAAGGCATTGAGCAGCACGATGGCCGCCAGTACACCGATCAGGACAGGCCAGAGGTAGGGGAGGGCGCGTCGCATGCGGTGAGGTTCCTTCTGCGTGGTCGCGGGGGGAGTAGGCACTCGTTACAATGTGGCGATTGTAACATTTCATCTCGCACCACGCCCGGAGGGGTCATGACGACATGCGACGAACTGGTGGCGGCCTGCGATCAGCTGCTGGCCCCTGCACGTTTCAAGGATTACACCGTCAACGGCCTGCAGGTGGGCGGCCGTGAGCGCATCCAGCGGGTCATGAGTGGGGTCACGGCCTGCCAGGCGCTGCTCGACGAGGCGGTCGCCTGGCAGGCTGATCTGGTGCTGGTGCATCACGGCTATTTCTGGAAGAACGAGCCGGTCAACATCGTCGGCATGAAGCGGCGGCGCTTGGCCACCTTGATGAACCACGATATCAACCTGCTTGCCTACCACCTGCCCTTGGATGCGCATGCCACGCTCGGCAACAACGCAACCCTGGCCGAGCGCCTGGGCTTTCGTGTCGAGGGATGCGTCGATGGCGTCCTTGGCGAAGGCCTCATCTGGCATGGCGCGCCCGACGAGCCCATGGCGCCGCGGCAACTGGCCGAGCATGTCGGCGAATGCCTGGCGCGCTCGCCGCTGCTGGTCGAGTCGCCGGTGGCAGGTGAGGTGCGGCGTGTCGCCTGGTGCACGGGCGGTGCCCAGGACATGATCATCCAGGCCGCTGAGGCCGGGGCCGATGCCTTCATTTCCGGCGAGATCTCGGAGCGTACCACCCATCTGGCGCGCGAGATGGGCATTCACTATCTGGCGGCGGGGCATCATGCCACCGAGCGCTACGGTGTTCAGGCGCTCGGCGCCTGGCTGGTCGAACGCTTTGGCGTCGAGCATCGCTTCGTGGATATCGACAACCCGGCTTGAACCTGAGAGGCGCACTCGCTGTGCCCCGGCGCTGGCGAGTGCGCCGCTTAATCAGTAGCGCGGTGGCTGGGCGGGAGTATCGTTGTCGGATTTCAGGCCAAAGTCCTCGGAGAGGGTGCCACGGTTGCCATCGGCGTAGTCGCGTGGGGCATTGACATCGTCGCTCGTCTCGTCGGCCTGTTGGAAGTCGGGCTTGCGTGGCTGCGAGGAACCGAGCTGGGCGGCACTGTCCTGCATTTCCTGTTGCAGGTTCTGCCCGTTGGCGAGCAGGGCGTCGAGCAACCCGTTCGCGCGGTCGAAATGTTCGCCCAGTCCAGTGCGTAGCTCGCTGAGTTCGCGGTCTCGCTCGGCGAGGCGCTGCCGTAGCTTCTGTGCGTTCCTGGCGCCACCGTTGAGCAGGTGATAGCCCAGGGCGCCGATACCCACGCCGGCCAGCAAGCAAGCGATGGCCAGTATCCAATTGATATTGCCTTGTTCCACGTCCTTCTCCCTGAGCTGTCGTTCGGCCTGGCGGCGGCTTCTCCCGATGAAACCGCACGGCGCCCCATTATAGAGCCTGGGTGAGCGCCGGGGTCAACGGCCCTCGGCGACGGTGCCAAGCCTGCCTGCGACGCGTATAATGCTCCTCTTTCGATGTCATGCCAGGATGGATCGCCAGGAATGTCCATGAGCGATAGCGACAGGACTCTCGACGCACCGCGAGCGGGCTCGCCACTGGCGCGTTACCGTGCCGATCTCGAGCGCGATGACTTTCAGTACGACCCGGCTCAGGAGCGGGCCGTCGAGCATCTGCAACGCCTTTACGATGAATTGCTGAAGACGCCGCGCTCTCGCCCCAGTGCCCCGGCATCCGCGGCCAAGGGGCTGAAGGCGCGCATGTCGGGCTGGTTCGGCAAGCGCGAGGCGCCGGACGAGCCGGCCATGCCGGCGGTCTCGGGGCTCTATTTCTGGGGCGGTGTGGGGCGTGGCAAGACTTATCTGGTGGATGCCTTCTTCGAATCCCTGCCTTTTCCCGAAAAGATCCGCACCCACTTCCATCGCTTCATGCAGCGGGTGCACAGCGAACTCGAGCATTACAAGGGGCAGCGCAACCCCTTGACGCTGGTCGCCGACAAGTTCGCCGAGGAGGCACGGGTCATCTGCTTCGATGAGTTCTTCGTCAAGGACATCACCGATGCCATGATCCTGGCCAACCTGCTCGAGGCGTTGTTCGCCCGAGGCGTGGTGCTGGTGGCGACGTCCAACATCGTGCCGGCCGATCTCTACAAGGATGGCTTGCAGCGAGCCCGCTTCCTGCCGGCCATCGATCTGCTCGAGCGCCACTGTGAGGTGGTCAACGTGGATTCCGGCATCGATTATCGGCTGCGTGCCCTGGAGCAGGCCGAGATCTTCCATTCGCCGCTGGACGAGGATGCCGAGAGCGAGCTGGAGCGCAGTTTCCGTTCGCTGGCCGGTAGCGAAGGGGAGCGGGACGTTGCCGTCGAGATCAATCATCGCGTGCTGCAGACGCGCCGGCTTCACGAGGACGTGGTGTGGTTCGAGTTCGCCGAGCTGTGCGACGGGCCACGGAGCCAGAACGATTACATCGAGCTGGCGCGCGAGTATCACAGCGTGCTGGTGTCCAATGTCACCTGCATGGACGGCTCCACCGATGACAGGGCGCGGCGTTTCATTAACATGGTCGACGAGTTCTATGATCGTGGCGTCAAGCTGTTGATGTCCGCCGAGGCACCGGCGGAGCAGCTGTATCGCAACGGCAAGCTGGAATTCGAGTTCCAGCGTACCCTGTCGAGGCTTCAGGAAATGCAGTCCTACGATTACCTGGCGCTGCCGCACAAGCCCTGACCCGGCCCGGCGGAGCCGGGCCGGGAGCTTGAAGCTCGAAGAGCGCCGCTTCGCGGCTGGAAGCTTGAAGAGGGAAGTGAAAACCTTGACCCCAGGCCGTAGGGGGCATGCTGCCTTCCAGCTTTGCGATTGCCATGGCTGTAGGGCGTCGTGTAGAATGCGCGCTCGCTCGAAAGTTGTCGCTCGGCCTGACGGGCGAGGCGACAACCAAGAAAAATAGGGATGGTCCTTCACCGGCTCGCCGGTCGGACCCAACGCATCAATTTGGTGATTCACCCATGAAGACGTTCACTGCCAAACCGCAGTCCGTCGAACGCGACTGGTACGTCGTCGACGCTGCGGACAAGACGCTTGGTCGCCTGGCCACGGAAATCGCTCGCCGCCTGCGTGGCAAGCACAAGCCGGAATACACCCCGCATGTCGATACCGGCGATTACATCGTCGTGATCAATGCCGAGAAGGTGAAGGTCTCCGGCAACAAGGCCACGGCCAAGAACTACTATCGCCACACCGGTTATCCGGGTGGTCTGCGTTCCATGAATTTCGAACAGATGATCGATTACGCTCCTGAGCGGGTCATCGAGTTCGCGGTCAAGGGCATGCTCCCGAAGGGTCCGCTGGGTCGTGCCATGCATTCCAAGCTCAAGGTCTATGCCGGCACCGAGCATCCCCACGCCGCCCAGCAGCCGCAAGAACTGAACATCTGAGGGAGTCTTCGCCATGACACAGCAGTATTACGGCACCGGTCGCCGCAAGACCTCTACCGCCCGCGTGTTCCTGAAAGCGGGAACCGGCAAGATCACGGTCAACAATCGTGAGCTGAACGATTACTTCGGTCGTGTTACCGGCCACATGGTCGTGCGTCAGCCCCTCGAACTGACCGAGACTCTCGATCAGTTCGACGTCTACGTCACCGTCAAGGGCGGCGGTGGTTCGGCCCAGGCCGGCGCCATCCGCCACGGCATCACTCGTGCCCTGATGGAATACAACGAGGACTTCCGTCGTCCGCTGCGCGAGGCCGGTTACGTGACGCGTGACGCCCGCGAGGTCGAGCGCAAGAAGATCGGTCTGCGCAAGGCGCGTCGTCGCCCGCAGTTCTCCAAGCGTTAAATCACACGCTGGCCGATCTCGACGCCCGGGTCTTTCGACCCGGGCGTTTTTGTATGGGTATTGGGTATGACGTTTTGGTCGCGTGGAAAGCATTATCGTGCGAGGTAGCCGTTTTTCTTGCTATGTTAGCTATCTGCGAGATCCGTGATCGCGTGGCGTCCAGGCGGGACGAAGACAACAACAAGGAGACGCTGAGCTTTACGTCGCACGACATCGCGCAAGGCGCATGAGCACAGCATGCCAGCCCGTGGTCCAGCCGTGTCGTGGCTTGTCAGCGCTCTCCGAACGGATAAGCCGACGGAGAAACCAGTACATGGCAGACGATGGCGTGAACAAGGGACGACGCCGTTTCCTGGTGGCTGCGACCACCGTCATCGGAGCGGTGGGGGCGGTCAGCGTGGCGGTGCCCTTCCTGTCTTCCTGGCAGCCCAGTGCCAGGGCGAGGGCGGCGGGAGCCCCCGTCAAGGCAGACATTTCCAAGCTCGAGCCCGGCCAGCGCATGGTGGTCGAGTGGCGCGGCCGGCCCGTCTGGATTCTCGATCGCTCCACGGAAATGATCCAGCGGACGAAAGCGCTGAGCGCCGACCGATTGGCCGATCCCGATTCCAGCAAGCCACAGCAACCCGACTATGCGCAGGGGCCGCTACGTTCCATCCGGCCAGAGATCGGCGTGTTCATTGGCATCTGTACCCACCTTGGCTGCTCTCCGCTGTTCAGGCCCGAGCCCAATGCCGAAGGTGTGGGCGTCGATGACTGGCCTGGTGGCTTCTTTTGTCCGTGCCACGGTTCGCGCTTCGATCTGGCGGGGCGGGTGTTCCGCAACGTGCCCGCGCCGCTCAACCTCGAGGTTCCCCCTTATTACTTCGAGAGCGATGCGGTGATCGTTGTCGGTGCCAGTGAAGACGAGGAGGCTGCCTGATGGGAAACCCCAACAAGCCCAAGGCGCAGCGCGGCGTGATGCGTTGGGTCGATGAACGCTTTCCGGCCACGCAGCTGTGGCAGGATCACGTGTCTCGTTATTACGCTCCCAGGAATTTCAATTTCTGGTACTTCTTCGGTTCGCTGGCCCTGCTGGTGCTCGTCAACCAGATCCTCACCGGCATCTGGCTGACGATGAGCTACACCCCGACGGCGGAAGATGCTTTCGCCTCCGTCGAGTACATCATGCGTGACGTGGAGTGGGGGTGGTTGATCCGCTACTTGCACACCACCGGTGCGTCGGCGTTCTTCGTGGTGATCTATCTGCACATGTTCCGCGGCCTGCTGTATGGCTCCTACAAGGCGCCTAGGGAGCTGGTCTGGGTCTTCGGCATGGCCATCTATCTGGCGCTCATGGCCGAGGCCTTCATGGGGTATCTGTTGCCCTGGGGACAGATGTCTTACTGGGGAGCCCAGGTGATCACCTCGCTGTTTTCCGCCATTCCCGCCATCGGCCCGGGGCTCGCCGAATGGATTCGTGGCGACTACCTGGTCACGGGCATCACCCTGAACCGTTTCTTCGCCCTGCATGTGGTGGCCCTGCCGATCGTGATTCTGGCGCTGGTGGTGCTGCATATCGTGGCGTTGCACGAGGTCGGGTCCAACAATCCCGACGGCATCGAGATCAAGGACAAGACCGACGCCGATGGCAAACCGCTGGATGGCATTCCCTTCCACCCGTATTACACGGTCAAGGACCTGGTCGGCGTGGCCGTGTTCCTGTTCGTGTTCTGCGTGGTCGTCTTCTATTTCCCCGAAGGGGGCGGTTATTTCATCGAGAAGCCCAACTTCGAGCCGGCCGACCCCTTGCAGACACCGGATCATATCGCGCCGGTGTGGTACTTCACGCCCTTCTACGCGATCCTGCGTGGCGTCACCTTCTCGATATTCGGGCTGGAGGCCAAGTTCCTTGGTGTCGTCTGCATGGGGCTGGCGATCGGGTTGCTGTTCGTGCTGCCCTGGCTGGATCGCAGTCCGGTGCGCTCGATGCGCTACAAGGGGTGGATCTCCCGTGTGATGCTGGGGCTGTTCGTGGTCTGTTTCAGCGTGCTCGGCGTGCTCGGTGTGCTGCCGTCCACGGAAACGCGCACGACAATCGCTCAGGTGTGCACGCTGGGGTATTTCGCCTACTTCCTGCTGATGCCGTTCTACACCCGTCTGGAAAAGACCAGGCCCGTGCCGGAAAGGGTGACCGACTGATGAGAAAATCACTGTTTGCACTGTGCCTTGCCTTGTTGCCGGTAACCGGTCTCGCTGCCGGCGGCGGTGATGCCCATCTGCGGGACATGACGCCGGACCTGCACGACAAGGCGTCGTTGCAGAATGGCATGAAGCTCTTCGTCAACTACTGCATGGGCTGTCACTCCCTGGAGCATCAGCGCTTCTCACGGGCTGCCGAGGATCTGGAGATTCCCCGGGAGTTGGTCGAGGAGCACCTGATCTTCGCCGATGACCATGCCTTCAATGACCAGATGAGCAATGCCATGAACAGCGAGGAGGGCGCGGCCTGGTTCGGCGCAGCACCGCCGGATTTGACCCTGGTGACCCGGTTGCGTGGTGTCGATTGGGTCTATTCCTATCTTCTCGGCTTCTATCGTGATCCGCAGCGCCCCACGGGCGTGAACAATACCGTGTTCCCGCTGGTGGCCATGCCCAACGTGCTGGAGCCACTCCAGGGCGTGCAGCGGCAGGTGTGCAGCGACGCGGAGCATGAAGGAGGCTCGGAGTGCCATCTCGAGCTCGTCCGCGAGGGCTCCATGTCGCCTGACGAGTTCGAGCGTGCCATGTTCGATCTGACCAACTTCCTGGCTTATGTCGGCGAGCCATCCCGGCTGAAGGCCGAGGCGTTGGCTCCCAAGGTTCTGATCTTCCTCTTCGTCTTTGCCATCGTGGCCTATCTGCTCAAGCGTGAGTACTGGCGCGACGTTCACTGAGTCGTTTCGATTCGTCGATGTGGCATGTCACGACGCCCCCGACCGGGGTGCGTCGTGTTATCATTCCGGCACGAACTGATGCGAGGATTGTTTCATGGGTGTAGTGGCCAAGCGGTCATCGATGATCTTCTATTCCGGGGGCGATGATCATTACAGTCATCGCGTGCGTATTGTGCTCGCCGAGAAGGGTGTGGCTGTTGATATCGTCGAGGTAACCGAGGATAAGCATCCCGAGGAGCTCGCCGATCTCAATCCGTACAACAGTGTCCCCACGCTGCTCGACCGCGATCTGGTGCTCTACGAATCCAAGGTGATGATGGAGTATCTGGACGAACGCTTCCCGCATCCGCCCTTGTTGCCGGTCTATCCGGTGGCCCGTGCCCAGAGTCGATTGTGGATGCACCGCATCGAACGCGAGTGGTGCCCGCTGGTCGAACAGATTCGGAACGGGTCGAAGAAGGAGGCCGACAAGGCGCGCAAGGAGCTGCGCGAGAGTCTGGTCGGGATTTCGCCGATCTTCGAAGACATGCCGTTCTTCATGAGCGAGGAGTTCACCCTCGTCGATTGTTGCCTGGCACCGATCCTGTGGCGCCTGCCGTCGCTGGGCATCGAATTGCCCGAAAAACAGGTTCAGCCGCTTATGGGGTACATGGAGCGCGTCTTCGAACGCGAAGGCTTCAAGACTGCGCTGAGTGAAGCCGAGCGCGAAATGCGTCCCTGAATTTTCATTCCCGTTCGAAGTACCGACTCAGGAGGGCCGAACGATGCATTCAAGCCGTCCCTATATTGCCCGGGCCCTTTATCAGTGGTTGCTGGACAACGAATTGACGCCATATATCGTGGTCGATGCCGAGCAGGAGGGCGTCGAGGTGCCCAGGCAATTCGTCCAGAATGGCCAGATCGTGCTCAACATGGGGGTCACCGCGATTCGCGACCTGTCCATGGAGAACGAGGCGATCGCCTTTTCTGCTCGTTTCGGTGGCGAGCCGATGCAGCTCATGGTGCCCATGGAGGCGCTGATCGCCATCTATGCCCGCGAGAACGGCGTCGGCATGGTCTTCGGCCATGAGCCGGTGATGCCCGATACCGGCCATGACGAGACCGAGGCCGTGCAGGAAGACGAAACGTCAGGGCCGACGCTGGCCAGTGTCGACGAGTCCGAAGAGCGCAAGACGACGGATTCGGAGCAGGAGGGCGAGGCGCCCAAGAAGGGGCGTCCCTCCCTGCGGGTCGTCAAGTAGGCTCGTCGTCCGGCGTCTCGATGCCGGGAGCGAGTGAAGAACGCGAACGGCAGGCCTACTGGCCTGCCGTTCGCGTATGCGTGGTGCCTGTCCGGGCAATCTCAGTCGAGGTAATCGAAGGCCTTGACGATGCGTTGCATGCCGCCGGTATTCGAGACGGCCGATACGATGCGGTCGGCCTCGGCACGGCTGACGATGCCCATTAGATAGACGGTGGCGTTCTCGGTGACGACGAGCAGCCGGCTGGCGTCGATGTTCTCGTTGGTCGCCAGGGACGTGCGGACCTTGGTGGTGATCCAGGTGTCGGCGAGTCGTTGGCTGGAGGGCAGGTTGGCCGCGATGGTGAGCTCATTGTGCACCTTGCGTACATTGCGCACCTGTCCGGCCACTTGCTCCGCCATGTCCTTGAGTTCCTGGCTGGGGACCTGGCCGGTCAGCAGGACGACGCCGTTGAAGGCGTTGACATTGATCCGGGCGTCGTCGAGCCGCGCGTCGGTGGCGCCGAGGTTGCGGTAGATCTTGTCCTCGATGTTCGAGTCCTCGACCTTGGTGCCTTCGGTGCGTTGACCGTAATGCTCGTTGACGGGGCCGGAGGTCATGCTGGAGCAGCCTGACAGGACGAGCAGGAAGATGAGGGTCAGGGCAGTACACAGAGACTTGTAGGGCATGGGGTCACTCGCTTGCGCCAAAGAGTTGTTCATCGATCAGGTCGCACAGGCAGTGGATCACCAGCAGGTGAACCTCCTGGATGCGTGCGGTGGAAGTGGCCGGGACACGTATCTCGCAGTCATCCTGGCCCAGCAAGGAAGCCATGTTGCCGCCATCGCGACCGGTCAGCGCCACCACTGTCATTTCGCGATCGTGGGCGGCCTGGATGGCCTGGATGACATTGCCGGAGTTGCCGCTGGTGGAAATGGCCAGCAGTACATCGCCGGGCTGCCCCAGTGCGCGTACCTGCTTGGAGTAGACATCGTTGTAGCTGTAATCGTTGGCGATGGAAGTCAGGGTCGACGTGTCGGTGGTCAAGGCCAGGGCGGGCAGGCTGGGGCGCTCCCGTTCGAAGCGATTGAGCAGCTCCGACGAGAAGTGCTGGCTGTCGCCGGCGCTACCGCCGTTGCCGCAGGCCAGAATCTTCCCTTCGTTGACCAAGGCCTGAACCATCATCTGGCTGGCGACCTCGATGAAGGGCGGCAGCACCTCGCTGGCGTAGGTCTTGGTGTCGATGCTGGCGTTGAAGTGTCCGAGAATGCGGGTCTGGAAATCCATCTTGGCTTCCTGGTCCTTGGGTCAAAACGCTTCGAAGGCGCCTGCCACCCATTCGAACTCGAGTTCGGGGGGCGTGCCGGTCACGGCCAGCACATCGAAGCGGCAAGCACATGATAGCCGGTTGCGCTGGAGATAAAAACGCGCCGCCTTTATCAGTCTGCGACGCTTGGTAGTGGTGATGGTTTCCAGCGGATGGCCGTGACGGGTGTCGGCGCGATGTCGAACCTCCACGAATACCAGGGTATCGCCATCGCGCATGATCAGGTCGAGCTCGCCGCCCTTGGCATGCTGGTTGGTGGCCTCGAGGACGAGCCCCCGGGCCACCAGCCAGTCGGCGGCGAGGCGCTCGACATGAGCGCCCCGGGCGCGGGCGTCAGGGCAAGGCATTGTCGAGGCGTATCGGCGCGATCACCGGCTGGGGAACGCCGTCGCTGAAGCGTGCCCAGGGCAATTGGCGCTGGATGCGGCCATCATCGGCCACGTTCAGGGTACCGGTGGCGCCGAACAGTTCGCTGCCCGGAATGGCCTGGAATTGAGGCAGGCGTCGGGTCAGCTCGTAGGCATCCACGCCCATGGCCATCAGCCGGAACAGCGAGGGATCGGATTCCTCGCGGAGCTGGTGATAGCTGTCGAGGAAAGGCAGGGCATCCTCGCCGCCCACGGCGGCATCCGGAATCTGCCAGGGGATGTCGACGAAGCGAACGCCATCGAGGTCCTTGTCCAGGCGCGGCTGGGGACGCCCCTCGTAGAGATGGGAGGTGGCGTAGACCGGCAGCTCCGAGGCGGAATAATAGTCAAGGGTAGGCGGAACCTGGCGCGCGTATTCCGGAAGTGCCAGCAAAAAGAGCATGTCCGGCCGAGGGGAGCTGACGGCCCGGCGGGTACTCTCGGTGGCCGGACGCCCCGGGTTGTAGCGCTCGGTGCGGGTGATCTCGCCGCCATTGGCGAGCCAGGTGTCCCGGAAGGCCTCGCCGACCCGGCGTCCCCAATCGTTGTCGGGGACCATCACGGCGGCGCGGCGCAGGCCGTCCACCCGGCCGCGGCGGGCCACCTGGCGTGCTTCGTTCTCGGCGGAAAGCCCGTACTGGAAGAGGCCTTCGGCCTGGTTGTGCGCGGCGGTGCCGTAGTTGAGGGCCAGGGTGGGCAATGGGACCTGCTCGCGTTGCTCGAGGCGACTGACCAGGTCCTTGTCGAGCGGGCCGATCACGGCCTGGGCGCCACGGTTGCGCGCTTCACGGTAGAGCGCGTCGAGATCGCCCTCGGTGGAGTCGATGAAACTCAGTCGGGAACCGCTGGCTCCGTCGTTGACTTCGTTGAGGTGGTGGGCGCGCATGCCCTGCTTGATGGCATCGGCCACGCCGGCCAGCGGCCCGCCCTCGGGCAGGAAGACGGCGACATGACGAATCTCGCGGCCGCGCAGATCCCGCAGCGCCAGAACCTTGGATGGCAGGCGGCGTGCGGCGGGATGCTCCGGATGCTGGTTGCGCCAGTCGTCGAGTCGCTGGAACAGGCGCTCGATGTCACCGCTATTGTCGCGAACCAGATCGGTCAGCGCCAGCCAGGCCCGGGTATCGGGCTCCTGGCTGCTGCGCAGCTTGCCGAGGGCGCCGGCGGGCAGGCGGGAGAGCTGGGCCCAGATCGGATCATTGAGCTCTTCACTGTCGTTGGCGGCCTGCAGGCGCAGCAAAGCGGCGGCGGCAGGCAGCGGCTTGTCGAGTTCACCCAGGGCGCGGCCGAGCCGTTCCAGCAGCAGGTCGGCCTGCTCGCGGGGCGGCGTATCGTCCTTGAGCAGCTGGCCGGCCTGCACCACGGCGCGCGGGTCTCCCTGGGACTCGCCCAGCTCGGAAAGCAGCAAGGCCCAACGGCGTCGCTGCTCGACCGGCAGTTGCCGGTCATCGAGATTGCTGGCGATTTCCAGTGCCTGGGGGCCGCGCCCCTGGCGTGCTAGGATGTCCGCGGCCTCCAGTCGGGAGCGAGCGGCTTGTGCCGGTTCTTGCTGCTCGGCTGCCTGTAGCAGCTTGTCCGGGTCTTCTGCCGGTTGGCGTTGGGTCATGCTCGGCTGCATGCCGCAGCCGGCCAGGAGTAGCGCCAGAAGCGCGGCGGCCAGGGGGCCGCGAGACGAAATCTTCATCGATCCTTCCTTGTCCCATTGTTCCGGAAAGCATCCCAGGGGGCCGAAATGTCAGACGCGATTGCAGGTTCATTGTACGTGGTCGCCACGCCGATTGGGAATCTGGAGGACCTCAGCCCTCGTGCCGCCCGACTGTTGGGGGAGGTGGGACTGGTGGCCGCGGAAGATACCCGGCATACGTCACGTCTCTTGCGGCATCTGGGCATTGCGCCGGCCCTGGTGTCCTTGCACGAGCATAACGAGTCAGCCCGGGTCGAGTATATCGATGCACGCCTGGCCACCGGTGAGGACGTTGCCCTGGTCAGCGATGCCGGTACGCCTCTGATCAGCGATCCGGGGTTCGTGCTGGTGCGGGAGTTGCGGGCTCGTGGGCGTCGCGTGGTGCCGGTGCCGGGAGCGTGCGCTTTGGTGGCGGCGCTCTCGGCGGCCGGCCTGGCCACCGATCGCTTCCTGTTCAACGGCTTCTTACCGGCCAAGGGGGGCGCCCGTCGGGCCCGCCTGGAGGCATTGGTCGAGCATGAGGAAAGCCTGGTGTTCTATGAATCGCCGCACCGTATCGGTGCCACGCTTGCCGATCTCGCGACGGTCTTCGGCGAGCGTCGCCTGGTACTGGCCCGGGAATTGACCAAGACGTTCGAAACCTTCCTTGATGGCAGTGCCGCTACCTTGATGGCTCGATTGGAGGCGGATCCCGATCAGGCGCGCGGTGAATTCGTGGTGATGGTGGAAGGTGCCGCGCCACGCTCGGTCGGCGAGGTGGTCTCGGTCGAGGCCGATGCGCTGTTGACGTCGTTGTTGTCCGAAGGGGTCGGCGTCAAGCAGGCGGCCGGTGTGGCCGCGCGCTTGCTGGGTGGTGCCAGGAAAAGCTGGTATGCCCGGGCACAGCGGCTCAAGGACGGGGATTGAGGGGGTGTCGTGGCACTGGTATGCTTGCGCTCGGGAGTTGGCCAGACAGTCGCCGCCGGTCGCCGTTTCGGCGGTCGGGGGAGGAAAGTCCGGGCTCCACAGGGCAGAGTGCCAGGTAACGCCTGGGCGGCGCGAGCCGACGGAAAGTGCAGCAGAGAGTAGACCGCCTACGTCTCTTTCGAGAGACCGGTAAGGGTGAAAGGGTGCGGTAAGAGCGCACCGCGCGCCTGGCAACAGTGCGTGGCACGGTAAACCCCACTCGGAGCAAGACCAAATAGGAACCCGATGGCGTGGCCCGCGCTGGGTTCGGGTAGGTTGCTTGAGAACGGCGGTGACGACGTTCCTAGACGAATGACTGTCCCCGACAGAACCCGGCTTATCGGCCGACTCCCCCGAATTCCGCTATCGTTCATGATGAAGCCGTCGCGCACGGTCCCTCCCAAGTTGCCACGAGAGCCGCATGTCGTCACCCGCCTCCGAACAGCCCCCTCGCGGATTTCGCCATGCCAGCGTGTTGCTCGATGGCGCGGTCGAGACCCTGATTCACGACCCGTCGGGGTGCTACCTGGATGGCACCTTCGGGCGGGGCGGTCACTCCCGCGCCATCCTGGAGCGGCTTTCACCGCAGGGCCGCCTGCTCGCCATCGATCGGGATCCTCAGGCCATCGAGGAGGCCGCCGCCATCGAGGATTCGCGGTTTTCGATCGAGCGCGGCGATTTCGCCCGTCTCGGGACCTATGCCGAGGCGCATGGCCTGCATGGCAAGCTCGATGGCATCCTGCTCGATGTCGGCGTTTCCTCGCCGCAGCTCGATGACCCGAAACGAGGCTTCAGCTTCCTGCGTGATGGCCCGCTGGACATGCGCATGGACCCCGAGCACGGCGAGAGTGCCGCGGACTGGATTGCCCGCGCTGCCGAGGACGAGATCGCCCGGGTGTTCAAGACATACGGCGAGGAGCGTTTCGCGCGTCGCCTGGCGCGGGCCATCGTGGCGCGACGGGGCGAGCGTGCCTTCACTCGCACCGCGGATCTCGCTGAGGTGATCAAGGCCGCGCATCCTGCCTGGGAGAAAGGCAAGCATCCGGCGACCCGCGCCTTCCAGGCATTGCGCATCCAGGTCAATGGCGAGCTCGAACAGCTCGACCTGGCTCTGGAGGCGGCGCTTGAAGCCTTGGCGCCGGGCGGTCATCTGGTGGTGATCAGTTTCCATTCGTTGGAGGATCGCCGTGTCAAGCGCTTCATCCGCGACCACGTCCGCGGCGATACTCACTTGCCGCGCGGGATCCCGCTGCGCGATGACCAGATCCAGCGTCGTCTGGAGGCGCTCGGCAAGGCGCGACGTCCTGCCCGTGAAGAGGTCGAGGACAATCCCCGTGCCCGTAGCGCCGTGATGCGCGCGGCACGCAAACGCTATTGAAAGGAGTGACATGGCACAGGGACGCAATGCCTCCAAGACCACGACGCCGGGCTTCGGCTGGCCGGTGCCCCGCCCGCGCCCGACCTTCAAGCTGTTGCTCAACGGAGTGCTGGTGGGGTTATGCCTGGTGTCGGCATTGGCAGTGATCGCCACCAGCCACGAGATCCGCGAACGCTACGTGCGCCTGCAGCAACTCGAGAGCGAGCAGCAACAGCTGCAGACCGAGTGGGGGCAGTTGTTGCTCGAGGAGAGCGCCTGGTCCTCGCCGTCGCGAATCGAGCGGCTAGCCTCGGAGCGTCTGGAGATGCGCCTGCCGGATGTCGATGAAGTGGAGGTGATCCGTCCATGAGCCGAGACGCGTCGAACGGTGTCACGCCGCGCCGTCCTTCCCCCATGGCGCCGATGGGGCGGGCTCGCTATATCGTGATGATGACGCTGGTGCTCGTCGGGCTGGGGTTGCTGGTGGGGCGCATCGTCGATCTGCATGTGTTCGATCACTCCTTCCTGCAGGGCCAGGGCGATGCCCGGACCCTGCGCGTCGACGAAATTCCCGCGCACCGCGGCATGATCACCGACCGCCACGGTGACCCGCTGGCCATCTCGACGCCCGTCGTGACCCTGTGGGCCAATCCGCAGGACTTGCCCGACGACGGTATTCAGCGCCTGAGGCTTGCCCAGGCCCTCGGCCAGGATCTCGATGCGCTCGATGCGCGCATCGAGCGCTACGCCGATCGAGAATTCATGTACCTGCGTCGCCGCATGACGCCGGGCGAGGCCCAGAAGGTGCTCGACCTCCATGTTCCCGGCGTGCACGCGCGACGGGAGTACAAGCGTTATTATCCGGCCGGCGAGGTGACGGCCCAGCTGCTCGGCGTGACCAATATCGACGATCACGGCCAGGAAGGCCTCGAACTGGCCTACCAGCCCTATCTTGCCGGGGTGCCGGGCAAGCGACGGGTGCTCAAGGATCGGCGTGGTCGCCTGGTGCGTGATCTGGAAGTGCTCAAAGAGGCCCAGCCAGGGGGCGATCTGACGTTGTCCATCGACCAGAGCCTGCAGTACATGGCCTATCGGGAACTCAAGGCGGCAGTCGACGAGAACGATGCCGACGGTGGCACCCTGGTGATGCTGGATGCTGACACCGGTGAAGTGCTGGCGATGGCCAACCAGCCGTCCTACAACCCGAACAATCGTGCCGGGCTCGATCCGGAGGGCTTGCGCAATCAGGCCATCGTCGATGTCTTCGAACCGGGATCGGTGATGAAGCCGCTGGCCATGTCGGCGTTGCTGGAAACCGGCAAGTTTCCGCCCGATACCGTCATCGATACCTCGCCGGGCTGGCTGGTGATCGATGGCTACACCATCCGGGACGTCTCCAACAACGGCAAGTTGAGCCTGGCAGGTATTCTGCGCAAGTCTTCCAATATCGGCATGTCAAAGTTGACCCTGCAGCTCGACGAGCCGGTGGTGCCCCAGCGTTATCGGGCGCTTGGCTTTGATCGTGCCCCGGGAACCGGCTTCCCCGGCGAGGCCACGGGCAGTGTGCCGTCACCTCAGGTCTGGTCCAGCAGCCAATGGGCGGCGCTTTCCTATGGCTATGGCTTGTCGGTGTCGGCGTTGCAACTGGCCAGTGCCTATACGGCCATCGCCAACAATGGTCGACGGTTGCCCCCGTCATTGTTGCGCCTGTCCAAGGTGCCCGAGGGCGAGCCGGTCATCGATCCCGCTGTTGCCGATCGCGTGCTCGGCATGATGGACGAGGTGGTGGCGCCCGGTACCGGGGCGCGTCGTGCGCTGGTCCCGGGCTACAGTGTGGCGGGCAAGACGGGCACGGTGCGCAAGACCGGCAGCGGGGGCTATCAGCAGAGCGCCTATCGCTCCTTGTTCGTCGGCATCGCGCCGGTCTCCGACCCGCGTATCATCGCCGTGGTGATGATCGACCATCCGCGCGGGGATTCCTATTATGGTGGGGCCATCGCCGCGCCGGTCTTTTCCCGTGTAGCGGGTAGCGCCCTGCGCATGCTGGATGTTCCCCCCGACCGACCGAGCCAGGACGATGATGCTTGATTCTTCCATCCCGACCCACGAGAGGCTGGCATGCACGTGAATGCATCGCGACTGATGACCGCATTAGCTCGCCAGTGGCCGGAAGGTGCCGCCGCGCTCGAGGCGTTGCAGCTTGCCGGTAACGTCGCGCTTTGTCTGGATAGCCGGGAGCTGGCCGAGGGCGATGTGTTCGTGGCAGTGCCCGGGGTAAGCGTCGATGGCCGCGATTTCATCGACCAGGCTCTGGCGACGGGTGCCGCAGCGGTACTGGCACATGCCGAACTAGATGCGTCACCGTCCTCCGATGCCCGAGTGATCCAGCTGGAGGGGCTGGCAGGAGGGCTCGGCGAGCTGGGGCGGTCGCTGTTCGAGGTACCGGCATCACTGGAACTGATCGGGGTAACCGGTACCAACGGCAAGAGCTCAGTGACGCACTACATCGCTGAACTGAGTCGGCTTTTGGGGCGCGATGCGGGCATGGTCGGTACCCTGGGGCATGGGCGGCCCGGTGCGCTTCGCGAAGGTCGGTTGACCACGCCGGGGCCGCTGGCCCTGCAATCGGCGCTCGGTGAGCTGGCGTCCGACGGTGTCGAGCGTGTGGCCATGGAGGCTTCATCTCATGCCTTGGAGCAAGATCGCCTGTCGGGATGCCGAGTGGCGGCGGCTGTCTTTACCAACCTGAGCCGCGATCATCTCGACTACCACGGTGGCATGGCGGCCTATGCGGCGGCCAAGGCCCGCCTGTTCCAGCGTCCCGAGTTGCGGCTGGCGGTGGTCAATGGCGATGATCCCCTGACTCGCTTGATGCTGGCCGGCTTGCCCGAAGGCGTGCGCGTCCTGGCGGTTGGCGATGACGAGGCGGTCACGCTGCGGGTAGTGGGCATCGAGCCCCTGTCGCAAGGGCAGCGCGCCGTCATCGCCACGCCGGATGGCGAACGGGTGCTGGAAATCCCCCTCATGGGCGTTTTCAACCTCACCAATGTGCTGCTGGCCATCGCGACCCTGTACGGGCTGGGCGAGGATCTCGAGGCACTGTTCAGCGCTGCCGCCGATCTGTCACCGGTGCCGGGGCGGATGCAGGTGATCGAGGATACCCGAGGGCCGACGGTGGTGGTCGACTATGCCCATACGCCGGATGCACTGGAAAATGCCCTTCAGGGGTTGAGGGCGCACTTGCCGGAGCAAGGCCGCCTGTGGTGCCTGTTCGGCTGTGGCGGCGATCGGGACGCCGGCAAGCGGCCCTTGATGGCTGCCGCCGCCGAGCGGCATGCGGACGTGCCGGTGATTACCGACGACAACCCGCGAAGCGAGCCGGCGGCCGCTATCCGTGAGCAGATTCTTGCCGGCCTGAGCGAGCCGGCGCGCCGGTCGGCTCGTATCGAAGCCGGTCGCGCGGCGGCCATCCGTGCGACGATCGCCGAGGCTGATGTCGAGGATGTGATCCTGATTGCCGGCAAAGGCCATGAGACCTATCAGGAAATCGAGGGCGTGCGTCATCCCTTCTCCGATCTCGACGAGGCTCGGGCCGCCCTGGCCGCGCGACATGGGGAGGGTGGCCCGTGAGCGGCGTTGGTTTGGCTTCTCTCGGCGCGGTGGCTCGAGCCTTGGGTGAGCGGCCGCCGGAAAACGATGTCGAGCTGACGGCGATCACGACCGATACGCGCCGGCTGGGGCCGGGCGGCCTGTTCGTGGCACTCATCGGCGAGCGTTTCGATGCCCATGACTTCATTGCTCAGGCGCGCGAGGCCGGGGCGGCGGCGGCGCTGGTGGAGCGGCGTCAGGATGATCCACTGCCGCAACTTGAAGTTGCCGATACCCGGTTGGCGCTCGGGCTTCTGGGACGCGAGCGCCGTCGCGCCTGGGGCGGCCCGCTGGTGGCCGTGACCGGCAACAGCGGCAAGACCACCGTCAAGCAGATGCTGGCGACCATCCTGTCGCGATCCGGAGCGACCCTGGCCACCCGCGGCAATCTCAACAACGATTTCGGTGCGCCCATGACGCTGCTCGAGTTGGCTGACGAGCACCGCCAGGCCGTGGTGGAGCTGGGCGCCAACCATCTGGGGGAGATCGCCTGGACGGCTTCGCTGGCGATGCCCGACGTCGCGGTGATCACCAACGTGACCGGCGCCCATGTCGGCGAGTTCGGCGGCATGGGCCGCATTGCCCAGGCCAAGGGCGAGATTCTGAGCGGATTGTCGGCGGACGGCGTGGCGGTGCTCAATCGTGATGACCGCTACTTCCGGTTCTGGGCAAGCCAGGCGGCACCACGCGAGGTGCTCGACTTCGGACTGGAGGGAGCGGGGCGTCTGCGTGCCGAGACACTGGTCTGCGATGAGTTCGGGCGCTATGCTTTCACGCTATCTTTCGATGGCCGCGAGCTGGGACGGATACAATTGTCGCTGATGGGGCGCCACAATGTGGCCAACGCCCTGGCAGCGGCGGCAGCGGCCCTGGCCCTGCGAGCCGACCCGGCGGAGGTGCTGGCCGGGCTGGAAGAGGTCGAACCGGTGGCCGGCCGGCTCGGTGTGTTCGCCGGACGCGATGGCGCACGCCTGCTGGATGACACCTACAATGCCAATCCTGGTGCCGTGAAGGCGGCGCTGGATACCCTGGTGACGCTGCCGGCGCCCCGTTGGTGTCTGCTGGGCGCCATGGGTGAGCTTGGCGAAATGTCCGCGCATTGGCACGCTGAAGTCGGACGCCACGCGCGGGCATTGGGCATCGATTTTCTCGGCACTCTCGGTGAGGCGGCGCGGCCGGCCAGCCGTGCCTTCGGTGAAGGAGGGTGCCATTTTGACGACAGAGAGGCGCTGACGCGCCATGTTCTCCACCATCTGCCGCCAGGGGCCAGCGTACTGGTCAAGGGATCGCGCAGTGCCGGAATGGAACACGTGGTGACCGCGCTGCGCTCGGATGCATCAAGGTAACGCATTACATGCTGCTTTTTCTGGCTGACTTTCTGGCGCAATTTCAGAGCGCCTTCAACGTATTCAACTATCTGACCCTGCGGATGATCCTGGGGACTCTGACGGCCCTGATCCTTTGCCTCTGGTTGGGGCCGGTGGTCATTCGCCGGCTGGTGGAGCGCCAGATCGGCCAGGCCGTGCGCGATGACGGCCCGCAGTCCCATCTATCCAAGGCCGGGACGCCAACCATGGGCGGGGCCATGATCCTCATGGCCATCGCCGTCAGCACCCTGCTGTGGGGCGATCTCACCAACCACTATGTCTGGGTCGTGCTGGCGGTGACCCTGGGCTTCGGGGCCATCGGCTGGGTCGACGACTACCGCAAGGTGGTGGAGAAGAACCCGCGTGGCCTGCCGGCCCGTTGGAAGTACTTCTGGCAGTCGGTGATCGGCCTGGCAGCCGCGTTCATCCTCTATGTCACCGCCGCCTCGCCGGTGGAAACGAGCCTGATCGTGCCGCTGTTCAAGGAGTTCGTGTTCCCGCTGGGCATCTTCTACATTCTGCTCAGCTATCTGGTGATCGTCGGCAGCTCCAATGCCGTGAACCTCACCGACGGCCTCGATGGGCTGGCGATCATGCCTACCGTGCTGGTGGCCATGGGGCTTGCGGTGTTCGCCTATGCCAGCGGCAACGCGGTGTTCGCCGAGTATCTCCAGATCCCGATGATCCCCGGGGCGGGCGAGCTGGCGGTGTTCTGCGCCACTATTGCCGGCGCTGGCCTGGGCTTTCTGTGGTTCAACACCTATCCGGCCCAGGTCTTCATGGGCGATGTGGGGGCCCTGGCGCTGGGCGCGGCACTCGGTGTCGTGGCGGTCATCGTGCGCCAGGAGATCGTGCTGTTCATCATGGGCGGTATCTTCGTCATGGAAACCGTGTCGGTGATCCTGCAGGTTGGGTCCTACAAGCTGACCGGCCGTCGCATCTTCCGCATGGCGCCGCTGCACCACCACTATGAGCTGAAGGGATGGCCGGAACCACGAGTCATCGTGCGTTTCTGGATCATCACGGTCGTGCTGGTGCTGCTGGGGCTGGCCACGCTGAAGATTCGTTGAGGTTCCCGCGCGGAACCGGAAGTCGTCGTCCATGCGAGGAGCCGTTCATGGTCAAGGTGCCCAAGGGAGTCACGCTGGTGGTCGGGCTCGGTATATCGGGGCGCGCCATCTGTCGTCACCTGGAGCGCCTGGGCCGGCCCTGCATGGTGGCCGATACCCGCGATGCACCGCCGGGGCTCGATGCCTTCAGGGAAGCGCATCCGAACATCGAGGTGCATTGCGGCTCGCTGGCCGATCTCGACATGCGCGAGGCTCGGGAGGTGGTGGTCAGCCCCGGGGTGGATCCGCATCTGCCCGAGCTGGAGGCGCTGAAAGGGCTGGCCGGTGAATCCGGTGACCCAATGGTGGTAGGGGAGATGGCCCTGTTCACGCGTGCCTGTCGTTCCCCCGTCGCGGCCATTACCGGTGCCAATGCAAAGTCCACGGTCACGACCTTGTTGGGCGAGATGGCGGCCGAGGCGGGCTGGCGAGTGGCGGTAGGTGGCAATCTGGGTACCGCCGCTCTGGATCTGCTGGCCGAGGTTCCCGATGCCGAGCTCTATGTGCTGGAGCTGTCGAGCTTCCAGCTCGAGACCACCCCCCGGCTCGGCGCTGCAACGGCAGCCTTTCTCAATCTCTCGGAGGATCATCTGGACCGCCATGGCGACATGGCTGGCTACCGCGCCGCCAAGCTCGGTATCTTTCGCGGTGCCGCGCATGGTGTGGTCAATGCCGAAGATCCGCAGACCTGGCCGGCGAACCCGCTGCCGGCACTCGATCGTTTTTCTACCCATGCGCCCGGCCCCGGGGAATGGGGAATCGCGCCTCACGATGACGGCAATGGATCGCGTACCTGGCTGATGCATGGCGACATGCCCCTGATGCCTGCCGATGCCTTGCGGCTGCAAGGGCTTCATCATCAGGCCAATGCCTTGGCGGCCCTGGCCATGGGGCATCGTCTCGGGCTGCCGATGGCCGACATGGTCAGGGTGCTGGAACGCTTCGGTGGGTTGCCGCATCGTTGCGAATGGATCGCTGATGTCGATGGCGTGCGCTGGATCAATGATTCCAAAGGTACCAATGTCGGAGCGACCCTGGCCGCCATCGCCGGCATCGGGCCGACTCTGGAAGGGCGCGTGATCCTGCTGGCAGGCGGTGTCGGCAAGGGGGCCGATTTCACGCCGCTGGCCGATCCTCTTCGTCGATACGGGCGAGCGGCGATCCTCTTCGGGCGCGATGCGGATCAGCTCGAGGCCGCGCTCGAGGAAGCTCTGCCCTTGCAGCGGGTCGAGGACCTGGCGGCTGCCATGGAGCGGGCCCGCGAGATCGCGGCGCCCGGCGATTGCGTGCTGCTCTCGCCGGCCTGCGCCAGTCTCGACCAATTTCCGGGTTACCAGGCACGTGGCGAGGCTTTCCGGCAGGCCGTCGAGCGACGCTTGAGCAAGGAGGCAACATGAGGCGTCTTTCCCGTTTGCGTGAAGAACTGTCGACCCGGGATCATATCTGCGATGGCTGGTTGCTGGTGGCCACCTTGTCGCTGTTGCTGATCGGCTGGGTCATGGTCACCTCCGCGTCCACGGAGGTCGCTACCAGCCTTACCGGCAACCCTTGGTATTTCAGCATCCGGCATGGCGTCTTTGTGCTCGTGTCCATGGGGATCGCGCTGGTGGTCCTGCGCATACCGCTTGCCTGGTGGAAGGCCAATGGCCCCTTGCTGCTGCTCGTCGGCCTGGCCATGCTGGCCCTGGTGCTGGTGGTGGGCCGCGAGGTCAATGGCAGCCGGCGTTGGCTATCGGTGCCCGGCATCCCCCTGAACCTGCAGGCCTCCGAAATCGCCAAACTCTGCTTGATCGTCTACCTGGCGGGGTATCTGGAGCGCTTTCTGCCCCAGGTACGTCGTCAGTGGGGGGCTTTCCTGCGGCCGCTGATGGTGATGGCGGTCATCGGGATTCTGCTGATCCTCGAGCCGGATTATGGCGCGGTGGTGGTCATGACAGGCTGCGTCATGGGCATGTTGCTGATGGCAGGGGCGCCCTGGGGGCGTTTCCTGCTGTTGATGCTGCTGGTGGCAGCGCTGGGTACCGTGTTGGCCATCGCCGAACCCTATCGCATGGCACGCCTGACCAGCTTCGTTGATCCTTGGGCCGACCAGTTTGCCAGTGGTTATCAGCTCACCCAGGCGTTGATCGCCTTCGGTCGAGGAGAATGGTTCGGTACCGGGCTCGGCAACAGTGTGCAGAAGCTCTTCTATCTTCCCGAGGCTCACACAGACTTCGTGTTCGCCGTGCTGGCCGAGGAGCTGGGCATGGTGGGGGCCATCGCCGTGATCGGCCTGTTCGCCTTGCTGGTGTGGCGTGCCATGGCGGTGGGGCGTCGTGCCGAACTGGCCAAGCGCCCCTTTGCCGCCTATCTCTGCTATGGCATTGCCCTGGTGATAGGCGCTCAGGCGTTCATCAACATTGCGGTGAGCACCGGCATGCTGCCGACCAAGGGATTGACGTTACCGCTGCTCAGCTATGGGGGATCCAGCCTGGTCATCAGTGCGGTGATGGTCGGCATGCTGCTGCGAACGGACATTGAAACGCGGCAGGCCAGACGTCGCGAGCAGCCCACCGCACCGAGGACGAGCGAGGCCCGATCATGAGTGACGACCAGACCCGCCGAGTGTTGATCATGGCCGGAGGCACCGGCGGGCATGTGATACCCGCCCTGTCGCTGGCTCGTGCACTCGGCGAGCGGGGCGTCGAGGTTCAGTGGCTGGGCAGCCCGAAGGGGATCGAGAACCGTCTGGTGCCGGAGGCCGGCATTCCCCTGCACCGCATTGCCGTGAGCGGCTTGCGGGGCAATGGCGTGACCGGGTGGTTGGCCGCGCCCTGGCGGCTGGCGAGGGCGATCTGCCAGGCCCGTCAGGTCATGCGGGATTTCGACCCGCAACTGGTGGTGGGCCTTGGTGGCTTTGCCAGTGGTCCGGGTGGGTTGGCCGCCTGGCTCGGCCGTCGCCCTCTGGTGATTCATGAGCAGAATGCGGTCGCCGGCTTGACCAACCGTGTGCTGTCGCGCCTGGCCAGACGGACCTTCGCGGCCTTTCCCCAAGCCTTTCCTGGGCGTGGCGAGGTGGTCGGCAATCCGGTCAGGAACGACATCGCGGCACTCGGCGAGCAGCCACGAGAGGCCGCCGCGATGCGCGAACGCCCTTTGCGCCTGCTGGTGGTGGGAGGGTCGCTGGGGGCCAAGGCGCTGAACGAGCGGCTTCCCGAGGCTCTGTCGCAGCTCTCGGCCGAGCGTCGCCCCGAGGTGTATCACCAGGCGGGCCGTGACAAGGATGAACCGACCCGAGCAGGCTATGCCGAGTATGCCATCGAGGCGCGGGTGTCGGACTTCATCGACGACATGGCACAGGCCTACGATTGGGCCGATCTGGTGGTGTGTCGTGCCGGCGCCCTGACGGTGGCGGAGCTGGCGGCGGCTGCCAAGCCGGCATTGTTCGTACCGTATCCGCATGCGGTGGATGATCATCAGACGGCCAATGCGTCGGCACTGGTGGAGGAGGGGGCTGCCTCGCTGATGCCCCAGGATGAAATGAGTGCGGCGGCGCTGGCCGAACGGCTGGCGACGCTGCTGGATCCCGATACATTGGCCGCCATGGCGTCACAGGCTCGGCGCTGCGCACGCCTCGATGCCATGGAACGCCTGGCGGCCGGCTGCATGGAGACAGGTTTTGAGTGATGACAGCCTAGGGCCGGTCCCCGGTCAGTCGACCCTGCCCCGTCATGGTCGAGGGTTGGGGATGCGCCGCATCCGGCGTATTCACTTTGTCGGTATCGGCGGAGCCGGCATGTGCGGCATCGCCGAAGTGCTGGCCAATCAGGGATATGCGGTCAGTGGCAGTGACCTCAAGCTCTCGCCGGTGGTGGCACGCCTGCGAGAATGCGGCATTGCGGTTGCCATCGGCCATGCCGAGGAAAACGCCCGGGAGGCCGATGTGGTGGTGGTCTCGACAGCGGTCGACGACACCAACCCCGAGATTCGCTGGGCACAGGAGAATCGCATACCGGTGGTGCGTCGGGCCGAGATGCTCGCCGAGTTGATGCGCTTTCGCCATGGTATCGCCGTGGCCGGTACCCATGGCAAGACGACCACGACCAGCCTGACCGCGACCCTGCTCGGTGAAGGCGGACTCGATCCGACCTTCGTGATCGGCGGTCGCCTGACCAGCGCCGGTGTCAATGCGCGCCTGGGCGAGGGCGACTACCTGGTGGCCGAAGCCGACGAATCGGATGCCTCCTTCCTGCACCTGCAACCCATGGTCGCCATCGTCACCAACATCGATGCCGACCATATGGCGACCTACGGCGGTGATTTCGAGCGACTCAAGCAAACCTTCATCGAGTTCCTGCACAACTTGCCCTTCTATGGGCTGGCGGTACTTTGCATCGATGATGCCAACGTGCGCGGGTTGATCGAGCGGGTCAATCGCCAGTTCGTCACCTACGGGTTCAGCGAGGATGCCGATTATCGGCTCGAGGATTTCAAGCAGAATGGGGGCGAGGTGAGCTTCACCGCACGCCGTCCCGATGGCCTGGCGCCGCTTGCGGTACGCCTGGCCATGCCCGGCGAGCACAACGCCCTGAACGCCCTGGCCGCCATCGCGGTGGCCAGTGACGCGGGAGTCGATGATGCGGCCATTCTGCGCGGCCTGGAGAGCTTTGCCGGCGTCGGGCGTCGTTTCCAGGTGCATGGCCATTTCGCTGCGCCACGAGGCGAGGGCGAGGTCATGCTGGTGGACGATTATGGCCATCATCCCCGGGAAGTGGAGATGGTGATCAAGGCGGTCCGCGACGGTTGGCCCGAGCGTCGTCTGGTGATGGTCTATCAGCCGCATCGCTATTCGCGCACCCGTGACCTGTTCGAGGATTTCGTGCGCGTGCTGGCGGGAGTCGATACGCTGCTGCTGCTGGATGTCTACAGTGCCGGCGAGTCGCCGCTGCCGGGAGCCGATGGCCGTACCCTGGCAGGCTCCATTCGGCAGCGCGGCGAGGTCGATCCGATCTTCGTGCAGGACAAGAGCGAGCTGCCGGAGCTGCTGGCCAAGGTATTGTGCCCCGGTGATATCCTGATCACCCAGGGCGCCGGTGATGTGGGCGGGATCTCCCAGCAGCTTTCCGATGCCAGGCTGGTACTTGACGAGGTGAATCTATGACAGTCGACCATGGACGGGTGGTGGTGCTCTACGGTGGGGATTCCGCCGAACGTGAGGTGTCACTGAAAAGCGGCGAGGCGGTGCTGGGAGCGCTCGAGCGCAGCGGCGTGGCGCCGATCGGCTTTGATCCGGCCGAAGGAGGATTGACGGGACTCGAGGCGCTGGCGCCGGATCGGGTGTTCATTGCCTTGCATGGTCGGGGCGGTGAGGACGGAACGCTGCAGGGCGCCCTGGAATTGCTGGGCATTCCCTATACTGGCAGCGGCGTGCTGGCATCGGCGCTGGGTATGGACAAGCAGCGCACCAAGCTGATCTGGCAGGCCTTGGGGCTGCCGACCCCAGAATGCGTGATGCTGAAGGCCGACGCCGATTGGCAGGCCGTGGTGGAACGTCTCGGGTTGCCGCTGATCGTCAAGCCCGTACACGAAGGCTCGACCCTGGGCATCACCATTGTCGATAGCGCCGAAACCCTGGCGTCGGCCTACCGGGATGCGGCGCGTTATGACACGCGGGTCATGGCCGAGCGTTTCATTCAAGGCGAGGAATATACGGTGTCGCTGATCGGCGACGAGGAATTGCCGGCGATCCGCGTGGAAGTGCCGGGTGGCTTCTATGATTACGAAGCCAAATACCTGTCCGACGAAACGCTTTACCACTTGCCGTGCGGTCTGTCCGAAACGGAAGAGCGAAGGCTGGCCGAGCTCTGTCGTGCGGCCTTCGAGGCCATTGGCTGCCAGGGCTGGGGGCGCGTCGATGTCATGCGCGACGAGCAAGGGCGTTTCTGGTTGCTCGAGGTCAATACCGTGCCGGGCATGACGGATCACAGCCTGGTGCCCCAGGCCGCGGCTCACGCCGGCATTGACTTCGATGCGCTGGTCTTGCGTATCCTCGATACCGCTGGTCGGTGCGACTGATATGGCGCGTCGTTCCTCCCTCATCGGTATTGTGCTGCTGATGCTCTTGCTCGGCGCCGGAGGGCGAGCCCTTTGGCTCTGGCTGGATCGTCCCATCGAGCGCGTCTCCATCGGAGGCGAGTTGCACCATGTCAGTGCCGATTACCTGCGGGATCGCCTGGCGCCGCTCGTCCAGGGACAGACCTGGTTGTCGGTGGATATCGATACCTTGCGGGAGCGAGCCAGGGATATTGGTTGGTTGCACGAGGTGAGGGTGCATCGCGAGTGGCCCAATGCCCTGCGTTTCGAACTGGAAGAGCAGGTGCCGGTAGCGCGCTGGAACGATGATCGGTTGCTGAATGCGCAAGGCGAACCTTTCTCCTTCGCCCCCGTGACGCCGCCGGAGGGATTGCCGGATCTGTCCGGCCCTGAAGGCAGCGGCCCTGAGGTGCTGGCTTATCATGATCAACTGGTGTCGCGTTTTGCCGACCAAGGGCTCGACGTACGCCAGTTGCGGCTTGAGGCGAGGGGGGCCTGGCGCTTCCAGTTGGATGACGGTGTCTGGGTGATGCTGGGACGTAATCATCGCTCTGGGCGCCTGGAACGCTTCGAGGCTGCCTGGCGTCGAGAGCTAGGTGAATGGGCGTCGCACATTCGCTACATCGATCTTCGTTATCCCAATGGTGTCGCCGTTGCCTGGCATGGTGAAACGGAACCCGTCGAAAGCGATTCGAAAGCGGAAGGCTAACCGATCGAATTGCCGAATTGTCCGCCCGACGTGGCCTGGGGGGATTCCTTTAATGCGAAAATAACCGTATCGTTAAGACACGTTTTTCGGTTACGGGCTGGTGGAACGGCGTAAGTTGTTCCTATAATTAGTCCAGATTTTTCGTGACAAACATGCATTTCCCCTAGCGGGTCTGGCTCGAGGAGAATTCCCGGCTCATGGCAGGTCCTTCCAATGTGTCCAATATGGTAGTCGGGCTGGATATCGGAACATCCAAGGTCGTGGCGATCGTGGGGCAGCCCACGGACGATGGCGGAATTGAAATCGCCGGTATCGGCTCCCACCCCTCTCGAGGAATGAAGAAAGGGGTGGTGATCAACATCGAGTCCACGGTGCAGTCGATTCAGCGCGCCGTGGAAGAGGCCGAGCTCATGGCCGGTTGCGATATTCATTCCGTGTACGTGGGAATCGCCGGGAGCCATATCAGCTCGATGAATTCCGACGGTGTGGTGGCGATCAAGGAGCGAGAAGTCGCCTCTTCCGACATCGATCGCGTCATCGATTCGGCCCGTGCGCGGGCCATTTCCGAGGGGCAGCGCGTCTTGCACGTGCTGCCCCAGGAGTTTGCCATCGATACCCAGGGCGGTATTCGCGAGCCCCTGGGCATGTCCGGGGTACGTCTCGAGGCGCGGGTGCATCTGGTCACCGCGGCGCTCAACGCGGTACAGAACATTGAGAAGTGCGTGCGCCGCTGCGGGCTCGACGTGGACGCCATCATCCTCGAGCAACTGGCGTCCAGCCATGCCGTGCTGACCGAGGATGAGCGTGAGCTCGGCGTATGCGTGGTGGATATCGGAGGGGGAACGACCGATATCGCCGTATTCACCGAAGGCGCCATCCGTCATACGGCGGTGATTCCCATCGCCGGGGATCAGGTGACCAACGATATCGCCATGGCGCTGCGCACGCCGACCCAGCATGCCGAGGAAATCAAGGTCAAGTATGCCTGCGCACTGACGCAGATGGCTTCTAGCGACGAAATGATCAAGGTGCCCAGCGTCGGCGATCGGGCGGCTCGCGATCTGTCGCGGCAGTCGCTGGCCGAGGTGGTGGAGCCTCGTTACGAGGAACTTTTCACCCTGGTGCGTGACGAATTGCGGCGCAGCGGTTACGAGGATCTGGTGGCTGCCGGTGTGGTATTGACCGGAGGCACGGCACGCATGGAAGGCGTCGTCGAGTTGGCCGAAGAGATCTTCCACATGCCGGTGCGCATCGCTTGCCCGCAGAATGTCCGCGGGCTGGCCGATGTGGTGCGTAACCCGATTTATTCGACGGGGGTCGGTTTGCTACATTACGCTCTGAATGAGACCCGTCAGGGACTCGGCCATCCGGAGCGCGATGGTGGCTTCTCGGCGCAACCGAGACGGGAAGACGTCTCCCGGCGTGGACCAGAGGAAGGGATTCCGGCGCTGGTAAGGCTCAAGAGCTGGTTCAAAGGAAATTTCTGACAGGGCCGCCCGAGCGGTCCAGGAGACGGGGCTAATGTTCGAACTCGTGGATAGCGCACCTTCTAGCAGTGCGGTTATCAAGGTGATCGGTGTCGGTGGCGGTGGTGGCAACGCCGTCAACCACATGGTCGAGAGCAGCATCGAAGGCGTGGAGTTCATCTGTGCCAATACCGATGCTCAAGCACTGAAGAGCGTGTCGGCCAAGACCGTTCTCCAGCTCGGTAGCGAGATCACCAAGGGCCTGGGAGCTGGTGCCAGCCCCGAGGTCGGCCGTCAGGCGGCCATGGAGGATCGCGAGCGCATCGCCGAGCTGCTGGGTGGTGCCGACATGGTCTTCATCACCGCCGGCATGGGCGGAGGAACCGGAACCGGTGGTGCACCGGTGGTAGCGCAGGTTGCCAAGGAACTCGGCATCCTCACCGTTGCGGTGGTGACGCGTCCCTTCCCCTTCGAAGGGCCCAAGCGGATGCGGGCCGCCGAGGAGGGCATGAAGGAACTCTCCGAGCATGTCGACTCGCTGATCACCATTCCCAACGAGAAGCTGCTGTCGGTGCTGGGCAAGAGCGCCAGCCTGCTGACTGCCTTCAGCGCCGCCAACGACGTCCTGCTCGGTGCCGTTCAGGGCATCGCCGAGCTGATCACCAGCCCTGGCATCATCAACGTCGACTTCGCCGACGTGCGCACCGTGATGTCCGAGATGGGCATGGCAATGATGGGCACGGGGGGCGCGACTGGCGAGAACCGCGCTCGCGAGGCGGCCGAGAAGGCCATCCGCAGTCCCTTGCTCGAAGACATCGATCTGCACGGTGCCCGGGGCATTCTGGTCAACATCACCGCCGGTCCGGATCTCTCCATCGGGGAGTTCAACGACGTGGGTGCCACGGTTCAGGAATTTGCGTCCCAGGATGCGACCATCGTCGTCGGTACTTCCATCGACATGGAGATGAGCGACGAGCTGCGCGTTACCGTGGTGGCGGCCGGCCTGGATGGCCAGCAGCGTCAGACTTCGACGGCGAATCGCGAGGCAACGCGTCGCAGCGATGCGGCTGCCGTGCGGCAACAGGCGGCTGCCAGTCGCGCGCATCAGAACCGTACCGCCGCTGCGTCCAAGCCGGAGCCGCAGGAATCTCCGCGCTCGCAGCCGCAGTCGGATTCGCGCAAGTCTCAGGAGCTGGATGACTATCTGGACATTCCGGCCTTCCTGCGGCGCCAGGCCGATTGACGCGATTTATTGTTCGCATAGGCAGTGGTCGATGATGTTATTTTTGTTGAAACGTGCGTTCGGTGTTATAGTGAACGGTGTTTGATAATCAACGACTGCCTGGCGAACGCCCATGATTAGACAACGCACGCTCAAGAACGTCATTCGCGCCACTGGCGTCGGCCTGCATTCCGGCAAGAAGGTCTACCTGACCCTGCGCCCCGCACCCGTCGACACTGGCATAGTCTTCGTGCGCACCGACCTGGAGCCCGAAGTCCAGATCCAGGCGCGTGCCGAGAACGTCACGGACACGACCCTGTGTACTGCCCTGTCGCAGGATGGTGTCAAGGTGGCGACCGTCGAGCACCTGATGTCCGCCCTTGCCGGCCTCGGCATCGACAATGCCTATGTCGATGTGAGTGCCCCTGAGGTGCCGATCATGGATGGTAGCGCCGGTCCCTTCGTGTTCCTCATCCAGTCGGCGGGCATCGCCGAGCAGGAGGCGCCGAAGAAATTCATCCGCATCAAGCGCGAAGTGATGGTCCGCGAGGGCGACAAGGAAGCGATCTTCCTGCCCCACCAGGGGTTCAAGGTCTCCTTCGCCATCGACTTCGACCACCCGGTGTTCGAGGATCAGAAGCAGACCGCCACGGTCGACTTCTCCACGACCTCCTTCGTCAAGGAGGTATCCCGCGCTCGTACCTTCGGTTTCATGCGCGATCTCGAACACCTGCGCTCGAACAATCTGGCGCTCGGTGGCAGTCTCGACAACGCCATCGTGGTCGATGATTATCGAATCGTGAACGAAGGCGGGCTGCGTTATGACGATGAGTTCGTCAAGCACAAGGTTCTGGATGCCATCGGTGATCTCTACCAGCTGGGGCACAGCCTGATCGGCGAATTCCGTGGCGTGAAGTCTGGTCATGCGCTGAACAATCAGCTGTGTCGCGCGCTGGTCGCCAATCCCCAGGCCTGGGAGATCGTCACTTTCGAAGACGATGCCCAGAAGGCGCCGATCTCCTATGCGGCGCCCGCCATGGCCTGACATCGTCTCGGTGTTTCGTTGCAGCGCAGTCCTTGACCGCCGCCCTTGCCGGGCGGCGGTTTCGTATGGCGGTACGATGTCGGCGGAGTCAGGTTTCCGCGTGTGAGGCGAGGCGCTCCAAGGCGCGTTTCAAGCGGGGGTCGTCGACGTCGGCGGCGCAACTGGACAGCTCATCGGCAGCACGGGCGGGGAGATGGCGTGTCTGGCGTACCGGTGCCTTGGGCGGGCGCACCGGGCGAACCTTGAGGTCGAAGCCGCTGACCGCCTCGAAGCCGGCAAGCTCGTGGAGTCGTTTCAACAGTCGCGGCTGTTCATAGCGGAGTCTCGTCAGCCAGGTGGCGCGGTCCGTGATCAAGGTCAATCGGCCCTGGCGGAAGCCGCCGACATAAAGGTGCTCTCCGAGTTCGGCAGGGAGGTGGGCGCGAAGATGTTCCTGGGCACGCTCGATCAAGCGTGCCGTCCGCATCAATGATCCCAGCTCACCCCGGCCTTCCAGGAGCCTCGACATGGGCTGTGCTCGGAACCGCTTAACCTTTATACTCATCAGCTTGATTCTCGGGGCATCCCCCTGACGTGATTCTCGGTCGCCGCGCCGCCTTGGGCGGATGTCGACGACCTTACGACAGCCAGAGCCTAGCACGCACGGGAGTTTCTCGACAGCATGGCCTCTCTTTCCACGGACATTCGCGCCCCTTCGGCGCCGTCGCGACGCCCTCGAGGCGCGCCGGCGCGCTGGTGGCTGGCCGGGTTGCTGGTGGGCTGCCTGTTGCCGGCGGGTCTGGCCCAGGCTGAGTGGCGTCCTGTCGAACGTGTCGTGCAGATGTGCATCCTGGCGCCGGCCCTGATCCGTGCCAGCTCCCGGCAACTCCAGGCAAGGCGCCGCTCGCGGCGCCGCTGGCTGTCCCGGATGGCGCCTTGTCGTCCGGTCGGGCAGCCCCTTCCAGTGGTATGCCGTGAGCCGCTGCGGGCCGTCGCGGCCCATGATGTCCTGACGCGCCGTGGCCCGCCATCCCTCCTGTCGGGATGAGCGACGAAGCGGCCGGACCCGAGAGCCGGCCGGATGCCACATGCAGTGACAGGACCCTTCATGATCAACACCCTGCTACGTAAGGTCGTCGGTTCCAAGAACGACCGTGAAATCAAGCGCATGAACCGTATCGTAACGCGTGTCAATGCGCTGGAATCGGAATACGAGGGTCTCGATGACGCGACCCTCAAGGCGCGGACCGAAGTCTTTCGCGAGCGGCTGAGCAATGGCGAGACACTGGATGCCCTGCTGCCGGAGGCGTTTGCCACGGTTCGCGAAGCCAGCAAGCGCGTCATGGGCATGCGCCATTTCGATGTGCAGATGGTCGGTGGTATCACCCTGCACAATGGCCGCATCGCCGAGATGAAGACCGGCGAGGGCAAGACCCTGGTGGCGACCCTGGCGGTCTATCTCAATGCGCTGCCCGCCAAGGGCGTGCACGTGGTGACGGTGAACGACTATCTGGCCTGCCGTGATGCGGACTGGATGCGTCCGCTGTACGAGAGCCTCGGGCTGACGGTTGGGACCATCTATGCCGGTCAGAGCCCGGAAGCGAAGCGCCGTGCCTACGGTTGCGACATCACCTACGGAACCAACAACGAGTTCGGTTTCGACTATCTGCGCGACAACATGGCCTTCTCCCTGGAGGACAAGGTTCAGCGCGACCTGCACTTTGCCATCGTCGACGAGGTGGACTCGATCCTGATCGACGAAGCGCGTACGCCCTTGATCATTTCCGGGGCCGTGGACGAGAACACCGAGCTCTATCGGATCGTTGACCGACTGGCCACGGGCCTGACGCCGTGCAGTGACGAGGAAGATCCGGAGAGCGGTGATTTCACGCTGGACGAGAAGCAAAAGCAGGTGGAACTCACCGAGGGCGGGCACAACAAGGTCGAGGAGTTGATGCGCGCCGAGGGCCTGCTCGGCGCCGAGGACTCGCTCTATGCGGCCCAGAACCTCAACCTGCTCCAGCACATGCACTCGGCCCTGCGTGCCCGCCACCTGTATCACCGTGATGTGGACTATATCGTCCACGAAGGGCAGGTGGTGATCGTCGATGAGCACACCGGGCGCAGCATGCCGGGCCGCCGCTGGTCGGAAGGGCTGCACCAGGCCGTGGAGGCCAAGGAAGGCGTGACCGTGCAACGCGAGAGCCAGACGCTGGCCTCGACGACCTTCCAGAACTATTTCCGCCTCTACGACAAGCTGTCCGGGATGACCGGCACCGCCGATACCGAAGCCTTCGAGTTTCGCCAGATCTACGGGCTCGATGTGGTGGTGATCCCGACCAACCGCCCGCTGATCCGCAAGGACCAGAACGATCTGGTCTATCTGAGCGCCGAGGAGAAGTTCAACGCCATCATCGAGGACGTCAAGGAGCAGACCGAAAAGGGGCGCCCGGTCCTGGTGGGGACGGCTTCCATCGAGACCTCCGAATACCTGGCCGAGTTGATGCGCAAGGCGGGGCTCGATTTCAACGTGCTCAACGCCAAGCAGCACCAGAGCGAGGCCGAGATCATTGCCCAGGCGGGGCGTCCGGGTGCGATCACCATCGCCACCAACATGGCCGGGCGTGGTACCGACATCGTGCTGGGGGGCAACTGGGAAGCCGAGGTCGCCAAGCTGGACTCTCCCGACGAGACGCAGATCGAGCGTATCAAGGAAGAATGGCAGGCGCGCCACGAGGCGGTGCTGGCCGCCGGCGGTCTGCATGTGATCGGCTCCGAGCGCCACGAGTCACGGCGTATCGACAATCAGCTGCGCGGTCGTTCCGGCCGGCAGGGTGATCCGGGGTCGACCCGCTTCTTCCTGTCCTTGGAAGACAACCTGATGCGTCTGTTCGGCTCCGATCGCGTGCAGCGGCTCATGCAGGCCATGGGGCTGGAAAAAGGCGAGGCCATCGAGCACAAGATGGTCTCCAACGCCGTCGAGCGAGCCCAGAAGAAGGTCGAGGGACGCAACTTCGATATCCGCAAGCAACTGCTCGAGTATGACGACGTGGCCAACGATCAGCGCCGCGTGATCTACGAGCAGCGCAACGACATCCTCGGGGCCGAGGACGTTTCCGCGAATGTCCTGGGGATCCGCGAAGAGGTGCTGGATGAGGCCATCACCAGCTTCGTGCCACCCCAGAGCCTGCCGGAGCAGTGGGATCTGACGGGGCTCGAGGCGCATCTCAAGAACGAGTTCAACCTCGATGCGCCCGTGGTGGAATGGTACGAGAACGACGAGCGCTTCCATGAGGAGCAACTCCGCGAGCGTCTCCAGACCATGCATCGCGAGGCCTACGAAGAGAAGGTCGAGGTCGCCGGCCCCGAGCTGATGCGGCGCTTCGAGAAGCAGGTCATGCTGCAGGTGCTGGATACTCGCTGGAAGGAACATCTGCAGTCCATGGACCACTTGCGTCGGGGCATTCACCTGCGCGGTTATGCACAGAAGAACCCCAAGCAGGAATACAAGCGCGAGTCCTTCGAGCTCTTCCAGTTGCTGCTCACCAACATCAAGTCCGATGTCACGCGGATCCTCAGTCACGTCAAGGTGCGTCAACCCGAGGAAGTGGAGGAACTGGAGCGTCAGCGTCGCGAGTCTCTGGAGCGGGAACAGGCCGCGTCTGCCAATCGGCGGGAGGATGTCGCAGACGAGGCGCCGGAGTCTCCGGAACCTGCGCTTGGCAACGATGGCCGTCCGGCCCGTCGTGAAGGGCCCAAGGTTGGGCGTAACGATCCTTGCCCCTGTGGTTCAGGGAAGAAATTCAAGCAGTGCTGCGGCAAGCTGAGCTGAATACAATGCCTGCGCGGCATCTCGCTTGGTAGTGTTATTGTCCTGACTCATTGAGGAGTATTCGCCATGGCGGTGGGTGAATCACATTTCCCGGCAATGCCCAGGATCGAGGGGCTGCGGCTGGGCACGGCGATGTCGGGCATCAAGACAGCGAACCGTCGTGACCTGGTGGTGATCGAGGTGCCGGAAGGCGCCTCCGTGTCCGGCACCTTCACGCGCAATGCCTTTTGCGCCGCGCCGGTGACGGTAGCGCGTGAGCACCTGGCGGCCTGTGCCACCCGCGGCACGGCGCCACGCTATCTGGTGATCAACACTGGAAACGCCAATGCCGGCACCGGCGAGATTGGCCTGCGCGACGCCCGGACCACTTGTACGGAGCTGGCCGGACTCGTCGATGTGGAGGCCACCTCGGTACTGCCGTTCTCCACCGGCGTGATCGGCGAGACGCTGCCCATGGACCGCTTGCTGGCGGGCCTGCCCGAGGCGTTGCGTGCCCTGGATGATGGCCCCGAGGGCTGGGCGGCGGCGGGTGAGGGCATCCTCACCACCGATACCCGGGCCAAGGGAGCCAGCGTCGTGGTGCCCTTGGGTGACGAGACCATCACCATCAATGGCATCAGCAAGGGCTCGGGCATGATCAAGCCCAACATGGCGACCATGTTGGGCTTCGTGGCCACCGACGCGGCCATTGCGCCGGCCGTGCTGGATGACGTGCTGCGCGAAGCGGTGGCGCATTCCTTCAATTGCATCACCGTGGATGGCGACACCTCCACCAATGATGCCTGCATGCTGATCGCCACGGGGCGCGGTGCGGCGGTGAACGATGAACATCGCCTGGCCGCGTTCCGCGACGGACTGCAGCGGGTGATGAATGAACTGGCACAGGCCATCGTGCGTGACGGTGAGGGGGCGACCAAGTTCGTCACCCTTCAAGTGGATGGTGCGGTGACCCGCGACGAGGCGCTGGATGTCGCCTTCACGGTGGCGCATTCTCCGCTGGTCAAGACGGCACTGGCCGCCAGCGATGCCAACTGGGGGCGGATTCTTGCCGCCGTGGGGCGGGCCCCGGTGGCCGATTTCGATGTCTCCAGGGTGACCATCGACCTCGGTGGCGTGCGACTGGTCGAGCAGGGCGGGCGTGCCCCGGGCTATACCGAGGAAGCTGGCAGCGAGGCCATGGCCCAGGAAGAGATCGGCATTCGCATCGATCTGGGACGTGGGGATCGCGGTGCCACCGTATGGACCACGGACCTGACGCGGGAATACGTCGCCATCAACGCCGATTACCGTAGCTGAACCGGCGGGCGACAGCGTTCGCGAATCGATGAGCCCCATAGCAATCCCCGCCGCACGCGGCGGAAACGTTGGAAAGGTGAATGAACACAATGGTGAAAAGAAGGGTGCATGTGGCGGCTGCCGCCATCATCAGCGCCGATGGTCGTGAGGTCTTGCTCGCCCGGCGGCCGTCCAATGTGGATCAAGGCGGCCTCTGGGAGTTTCCCGGGGGCAAGCTGGCACCCTACGAGACGGGGCTGGAGGCGCTGAAACGCGAACTGCACGAGGAGTTGGGCGTGGAGATTCGTCGTGCCCAGCCATTGATCCGTATCCATCATGAATACGCTGACAAGCACGTGCTGCTCGACGTCTGGCAAGTGCATGATTTCGCCGGCGAGCCTTTCGGCCGTGAGGGACAGGCGGTACGTTGGGTGCCCATGGAAGAGCTGCATGGCTATCCGTTCCCCGCGGCCAACCTGCCGATCCTGCGTGCGGTGATGCTGCCCACCGAGTATCTGATCAGTGCCGAGGAAGACGACGAGGACGTATTCCTGGAGCGTCTGGAACGCGCGATGCGCGAGGATGGCGTGCGCCTGGTACAACTGCGCGCCAAGACGCTGGATGAAGACGCCTACGTGGCCCGGGCCGAGAAGGCGCTGGCCTTGTGCCGGCGTTTCGAGGCACGCCTGATGCTCAACGGGGAGCCGACGCTGCTGGAGCGGGTGGATGCCGATGGCATCCACCTGACCAGCGAGCGGCTGATGAGCCTGGAGCGCCGCCCGATCAGCGAGGAGAAATGGCTCGCGGCGTCGACTCATGATCGCGAGCAACTGGATCAGGCGCATCGGATCGGCTGCGATTTCGTCACCCTCTCGCCGTTGCGCACCACACCGTCGCACCCCGAGGTGGCGCCGATCGGCTGGCACGATTTCCAGCAGCTCGTGGAGCATGCCGGCATGCCGGTCTTCGCGCTGGGCGGCATGACGCGCCACGATGCCAACCACGCCCGTGCCGTCGGCGCCCAGGGTATCGCCTCGATTCGCGACTTCTGGAAGTGACCGGTTTTGCCGGAGCTAAGCTATAAGCTGTAAGAAAAACCCTCCCGGCGATGCCGCGGAGGGTTTGATGTTTCTGGGGAAGGAACGTCGAAGGCGTCGATGAGCATCTCGAGGCCGATATCAACGCTGTAGCATCGAGTTCAGACACTTTTTGCACAGTTCCTAGTCCCGGTAGCGTCGAGACAGATCACCATAGGCGTCGATGCGCCGGTCGCGCAGGAAGGGCCAGATGCGGCGGGTCTGCTCGCCACGTGCCAGATCCAGCGTCACCAGCAGGCGTTCGGCCTGTTCGCCACCGTGGGCCAGCATTTCCCCCTGGGGGCCGCAGATGAAGCTACCGCCCCAGAAGTCGATGCCTGGGCCGATGCCGGAAAGGTCCGCTTCGTGGCCGACGCGGTTGGCGACGATCACCGGCAGGCCATTGGCCACGGCATGGCTGCGCTGGATCAGTGTCCAGGCGTCCTTCTGGCGGGCCTTCTCGTCATCGTCGTCGGGCGGGTGCCAGCCAATGGCGGTGGGGTAAAGCAGCAGCTCGGCGCCGGCCATGGCCATCAGGCGGGCGGCCTCTGGATACCACTGATCCCAGCAGACCAGCACGCCGAGCCGTCCCACCGAGGTGTCGATGGGAGTGAAACCCTGGCCGCGAGCCGCGTCGTGATCCCCGGGCGTGAAATAGAATTTTTCGTAAAAGCCCGGATCGTCGGGAATATGCATCTTGCGATACTGGCCGACCCGGCCCTGCTCGCGGTCATAGACCACGGCAGTGTTGTGGTAGACGCCCGGCGCGCGACGCTCGAACACCGAGCCGATCAGCACGATACCGAGCTCTGCCGCCAAGGCTGCCAGGCGTTGCCCGGTGGGGCCGTCCAGCGGCTCGGCCAGGTCGAACAGCTCGGGATCCTCGTACTGACAGAAATAGTGAGTGGCGTGCAGTTCCTGGAGCACCACCAATTCGGCGCCGGCCCCAGCGAGCTCGCGTATGCCGGCTTCGCTTTCGGCGAGGCTGCGTGACTTGTCGGGCCAGGCGGGCTGCTGGACCAGGCCGGCCTTGAGGGTGCGTGTCATGAGCCATCTCCTTCGCGGTGGCGGTCGAGGGTGCCGCGTGGCAGTTGCATGGTCAGACAGTGCAGACTGCCATGTTGGCGGATCATCGTGGAGGCGTCGATGGGCACGATGTCGCGGTCCGGAAACGCCTCGCCGAGCGTGGCCAGGGCGAGCGTATCGGCGGCATCGCCGTAGATCGGAACCAGGACCGCGCCGTTGATGATCAGGAAGTTGGCGTAGGTGGCAGGCAGGCGGTGGCCGTCCTCGGGATCGAAGCAGGGGCTTGGCCAGGGTAGCGCGATCAGGCGGTAGGGCGAGCCGTCGGCACGGCGCAAGGCGCGCAGCTCGGTCTCCATGGCCGCGAGCTCGGGGTAGTGGGGGTCGTCGGGATCGTCGCAGCGCATGTAGGCGATGGTGGCGGGGTCGCAGAAGCGTGCCAGGGTGTCCACGTGGCTGTCGGTGTCGTCGCCTTCCAGGTGGCCATGGCGCAGCCAGAGTACCCGCTCGATACCGAGATCCGCGGCCAGGCGTGCCTCGATGTCCCGTCGCGCGAGGCCGGCATTGCGATTGTCGTTGAGCAGGCAGGCCTCGGTGGTCAACAGGGAGCCTTCCCCGTCGGTATCGATGGCGCCGCCTTCCAGGATCAGCTCGCGCGACTGCAGCGGACAGGCGTAGGCGCCGGCGGCATGCAAGCGCCGGGTCAGATCGTTGTCGCGCGCGGCTTCGAACTTGCCGCCCCAGCCGGTGAACACGTAGTCCAGCAGCAGTGGGCTGCCATCTCGCTCGACCGTCAAGGGGCCGTGATCGCGGGTCCAGGTATCGTCAGCCTCGGCCACTATCAGGTGTAGGCGGTCGTCGGGAACGCCGAGCCAAGCGAAACGCTCGGCCAGCCGATCACGGACCATGGCGTTCGGCACGGCGATCAGCACGGCCTGGTAGCGGGCAATGGCCGTCACCAGGCGCTCGAGCGTCGCTTCGATGCGCTCGAAAAGGGGGCGCCAGTCGCTGTCGGGACCGGGCCAGGTCAGTTGCACGGCGTCCTGGGGCGCCCATTCGGGCAGCAGGCGATTGGCCATGGAGCGGGCCTCATGAGGGGGACGGAAAGCGCGAATGTAGGCCGGCGAAACCGATGATGCAAGGATCGCGCAAATGCAGGGGCAGGGCGATGCACCCAGAACCAAAAAGCCGTACCATGAGCGCCCGCCGACAAGGAACGCTGATATGCTGGATCGTCTGCCACTATTGATCGGGTTGCGCTATGTTCGCGCCAAGCGGCGCAACCACTTCATCTCCTTCATTTCCCTGACCTCCATGCTGGGCCTGACGCTCGGCGTGGCGGTGCTGATTCTCGTGCTTTCCGTGATGAACGGCTTCGACCGGGAATTGCGGACCCGAATACTGGGCATGGTACCCCATACCCAGATCGAGAAGCCCTCGGGCATGACCGAGTGGCAATCGCTCGCCGAGCGCTTGACGCAGCGCGAACATGTCATCGGTGCTGCGCCCTATGTCGAGCAGCAAGGCATGTTCGCGGTAGGCGGACGCAATCATGGCGCCATGGTCAACGGCATCGACCCCGACTGGGAGCGTGATGTCTCGATCATCGACGAGCACATGTCACAGGGCAGTCTCGACGACCTGGTGCCGGGAGAATGGAACGTCGTGCTGGGCGAGATCCTGGCGCGCCAGCTCGGGGTCGGCGTGGGCGACAGCGTGACGCTGCTGGTGCCCGAGGCCTCGATCACCCCGGCTGGCGTCTTCCCCAGGCTCAAGCGCTTCACGGTCAGCGGCATCTTCAGTGTCGGTGCCGACCTGGATGCCAACCTCGCCTATGCCAACATCGAGGACATGCAGACCCTGGCGCGGATGGGCGACGACGTGGGTGGCCTGCGTCTGGAGCTCGACGATCTGTTCAAGGCCGGCAGCGTGACCCGGTCGATCATCGATGAACTGGGGCCGGGCTATCGGGGCCTCGACTGGACCTACACGCGGGGCAACCTCTTCCAGGCGATCCAGATGGAGAAGCGCATGATTGCGCTGCTGCTCACCGTGATCATCGCGGTGGCCGCCTTCAACATCGTCTCCACCCTGGTGATGGTGGTCACCGACAAGCATGCCGATATCGCCATCCTGCGCACCATCGGCGCCACGCCACGCTCGATCATGGGCATCTTCATGGTCCAGGGACTGGCGATCGGCGTGATCGGTATCCTGATCGGCGTGGGGCTCGGCGTTCTGCTGGCCTTGACGGTGTCCGACATCATCGCCTTCGTCGAGTCGACCTTCGGCATTCACTTCCTCGACGCCGGGGTCTATTTCATCAGCGAGCTGCCCTCGCAATTGCTCTGGTCCGACGTGGGCAGGATCGTTGCGGCGGCCTTCGGCCTGACGTTCCTGTCGACGCTTTATCCGGCCTGGCGCGCCGCCAGGGTCCAACCTGCGGAGGTGCTGCGCTATGAGTGACACGGCCATGACTCGAGACACGGCAGCCGCCGAGGTGATGCTGGAATGCCGCGAACTGACGCGGGTCTATCGCGAGGGTCCGCGCGACCTCACCGTGCTGGATGCTCTGGAAATGCAGGTACGAGCCGGCGAGCGGGTCGCCGTGGTGGGCAGTTCAGGGTCGGGCAAGACGACCCTGCTCAACCTGCTGGGCGGCCTGGATCGCCCCAGCCAAGGCGAGGTACGTGTTGCCGGCGAGGTGCTGCACACCATGGGCGATGCGGCTCTGGGGCGTTTTCGCAATCGCCATATCGGCTTCGTCTACCAGTTTCACCATCTGCTCGCCGAATTCACCGCGCTGGAGAATGCGGCCTTGCCGCTGATCGTGCGCGGTCAGCGCAAGCGCGAGGCCGAGTCTCGCGCCATGGAAATCCTGGCGCGGGTCGGCATGCGCGAGCGGGCCGCCCACAAGCCTGGGGAACTGTCGGGTGGCGAACGTCAGCGCGTGGCCATCGCCAGGGCCCTGGTCACCGATCCGAGCCTGGTGTTGATGGATGAGCCCACCGGCAATCTCGATCAGTCGACAGCGGCGAGCATCCTGGCATTGATGGATGAGCTGTCCGAGACGGCGGCGTGCGCCTTCGTCATCGTGACCCACGATCCGGGTCTGGCCGCGCACCAGGATCGTGTCCTGCGTCTGGATGGCGGTCGCCTGACCGACGAAGCGTCTCGCGACTGACCTCACCCTTCAGGACCGGCCCGCCCGTTGGCCGGTCCATCTGCCGGAGGTGCCGCCGCCGTGCGGCGCGGCGCTTCCAGCTGCGCACGACCTGCCATCGCCATAGCAGCCGAATGATCAGACTGCCGGCAATGCCGCAAACCACCGCTGCCACCAGCGAGCCGAGTGCCAGTGCCGGGAGGATGTCGAGCATCTGCTCGGCGACCCACCGGGTCGAGAGCTGCTCGGGTGCTGCACGCACCGGGCCGTCCAGCAACCAGGCGCCGAGTCGATAATTGCCGTAGAAGATCAGTGGCATGGTCAGGGGGTTGGTGATCCATACCAGCCCCACGGACAGGGGCAGGTTGGCGCGCAGGAACCAGGCGCCCAGGGCGGCCAGGGCCATTTGCCCAGGAATCGGCAGCAGGGCACAGAAGAGCCCCACGAAGAAGGCGTTGGCAACGCTGCGCCGGGACAGCATCCACAGTGACGGATTGCCGATCAATTGGCCCATGAAGCGCAGCGAGCGTTGGCGCCTGAGCGTATCGGGATGTGGCAGGTAGCGCTGCAGGAGTCGGCGCGGCATGACAGGAGGCTCGCGGCTTCGAAACTGGAGCTATTATCCATACAAGCCGTGCAGCTCGCCACGCCGTTCGGGTGAGCGGTCGGTTTTTACGGATGTCCTGGGCCGTTCAGGGATGATGGGATGAGACAGGGATGGGCCATGCCGTTGGCGCTTGCTGCCCTGGCGGGCGCATCGCTCGGGGCCTTCGCCACGACGGCGGCATTGCAGGGGCTGGGGGCCATCGGCCTTTGGTGCCTGGCATGGCGTCGCTGGCGTGAAGGTCTGTTGATGGCGGTGGTGATGCTCGTGGCCGTACGGGTCTTGATGGTGACAGGCGGTGAACTGGCGCCGGGACTGAGTCGCCAGGATGTGCGCCTCGAGGCGCGCGTGATGGAGGTGTCGCGCCAAGTCGGGATGACGCGTCTCGAACTGGCGGTCGAAGATTGCCGGCCGCTGGCCGCCGGGTTGCCTGCTTGCGATCGTCTGTCCCGGGTGCGACTGAGCGTCTACCAGGGGCCTGACATGCGGGCGGGAGAGCGCTGGCGGCTGACGGCCCGTCTGCGCCCGCCGTCGGGGTTCGCCAATCCCGGTACCTTCGACTATCGCGGCTGGCTCTGGCGCGAGGGCATCCAGGCCACAGGCTATCTGCGCCAGTCACCAGCGCCGCATCGGTTGGCCGAGGCCGGTATCTCGGTACACCGGCTGGCTCTGGCGCATCTCGATGAACATGAGCTGGCGCCCCGTCCGATGCGCTGGCTGGCGGCGCTGACCCTCGGTGCGGACCAGCGGCTCGAGACGCAGGACTGGGAATTGCTCAATGCCAGTGGCACCACCCACCTGGTGGTGATCTCGGGATTGCACATCGGCCTGGTGGCCGCCTTTGCGCTGGGCGTGTCGCGCCTGTTGGCGCGCTGCCTGGTACCGGGCGGCTGGCGCATGGCAATCTGGCCCTGGTGGTGCGCGGGCCTGGCCGCTACCGGCTATGCGTTGCTGGCAGGACTGGAAGCACCGGCACTGCGTGCCCTGATCATGACCCTGGTCGGGCTCTGGGTGGCCAGCGGTCGCCATGCGCCGGGTACCTGGCAGGCATGGTGGCTGGCACTGGCGCTGGTCCTGCTGCTCGATCCCTTGTCCGCCTGGCGCCCCGGGTTGTGGCTTTCCTTTATTGCCGTGGCGCTGTTGATCCTGATCTGGCAGGGACGCGCGAGACCGAAGGGCGTGCGTGGCTGGTGCCTGGCCCTGGTGCGTACCCAGTGTCTGTTGGCGCCGGTCATGGCGGCGGCCGTGCTGCTGGCTTTCGGACGACTCGCGCCGGCCGCACCCTTGATCAACCTGGTCGCGGTTCCCCTGGTCAGCAGCTTGATGGTGCCCCTGGGGCTGCTGGGCTGGTTGCTGGCCTGGATACCGCCGCTCTCGGCGGCCTGCTGGAGTCTGTTTGCGAACCTGACGCATCTTCTGGCGGTGGTCCTGGAGCGCGCCGTGGCGGTGCTGCCGCTCTGGGAGCCAGTGTCGGCACACCGCTTGCCACTGGCCATCGGCCTGGGGCTCGTCGGGGTGCTCTGGGCCTTGCCGGGCCTGGATCGGCGTTGGCGAATGCTCGGCACGCTGTTGCTGGCGCTTGGCGGCATCTGGCTATCGGTCGCGGCACCGGCCCGGGGCACCCTGTGGGTCAGGGTGTATGATGTCGGCCAGGGACAACTGGTGGAACTGCGCACTGCCCGCTATCGTGCGCTGGTGGATACCGGGCCGCGCTTCGGGTCTGGCTTCATGCCGCTCGAGACGCTATGGGCGCCCGGCCAGGCGTTCGATGACGTGATCGTCAGTCATGGTGATCAGGATCATGCCGGCGGTCTGGCCGCCCTGAGCGCCGAGCATGATGTCGAACGCTATCTGGCGCCGCCGGGCGAGGCATTGCCGGTTGCGGCTTCCTCGTGTCGAGCGGGGCGCGTCTGGCGACGCGATGGCGTCGAGTTTCGCTTCCTGTGGCCGCCGCCGCGGGTCGAGGGGTTATCCGCCAACGACCGCTCCTGCGTCCTGCTGGTCACCGCCGGGGCGCATCGCCTGCTGATACCCGGTGATGTGGGCCGCCGGGTGGAGAGAAGCTTCCTGTCGATGCTGTCGGGATCGGTCGAAGTGCTGGTGGCGGGGCATCATGGCAGCCGTACCAGTTCCGGGCCGTCGCTGGTGGATAGACTCTCGCCCGGTGCGGTCATCTTCAGCGCGGCACGCGACAGTCGCTTCGGGCACCCCGCCGCCGAGGTGGTGCGCCGTTTTCGACGAGCGGGGACCTGTCTGTGGAGCACCGCCCAGGATGGTGCATTGACCCTGACGCTGGGTGGGCGCGACGATCCGCGTATCGCTGCGGCGCGGCCGCTCTCCTGGCGGCCTGGCGGTGTCGGGCAGGACTGCCTTGCGTTAGAATCGCCTGCAATCATGCCGGGCTTGCCCGTGCCTTCATCCACCGAAGCGGAGACTCCGTGATCGAACATTCCGGCTGGGTCCTCTACAAGCGTCTGCTGGGTTACGTGCGGCCTCATTGGCAGGCCTTCGCCCTGGCGATCGTGGGTTATTTGCTCTATGCGGCCTCGAGCACGGCGCTGGCCGAGATGATGAAGCGGCTGATCGACGGCATCCAGGATCCGGATGCTGCCTTTCGGTTGTGGCTACCTCTGTTCGTGGTGGGCATGTTTGCCTTCCGAGGGCTGGGGACCTTTCTCGGCACCTTCTTCATGAGCCATGTAGCACGCAACCTGGTGCATGCCCTGCGTTGCGACGTCTTCAACCACATGCTGCACCTCCCCGGACGTTTCTTCGACGCGCATTCCTCAGGGCATCTGATCTCGCGGGTCACCTATCATGTGGAGCAGGTGACCGGTGCCGCCACCAAGGCGATCACCATCCTGCTGCGCGAAGGACTTTTCGTGATCGGGTTGGTCGTCTATCTGCTGTGGACCAACTGGATGCTGACGCTGCTGTTTCTGGCCGTGACGCCATTGATCGGCGGTGTGGTCAGTTACGCCAGCAAGCGGTTCCGGCGCATTTCGCGGCGTATCCAGCGCTCCATGGGCGATGTGACCCATGTGGCGTCCGAGGCGCTCTCCGGCTACCGGGTGGTGCGTACCCACGGCGCCGAGGCCTACGAGAAGGCACGCTTTGCCGAGGCCAGCGAGGTCAATCGTCGCCAGAGCATGAAGGAGGCGTTGACCAAGGCCACCAGCACGCCGGTCATTCAATTGCTGGTGGCGCTTGCCCTGGCGGTACTGGTGTGGCTCGCCATGTCGCCGGCGCTGATGGCCGACATGACGCCCGGCGAGTTCGTGGCCTTCATCACGGCGGCATCCCTGATGGCCAAGCCGGTACGCCAGCTCACCGAGATCAATGCCACCGTGCAGAAAGGCATCGCCGCGGCGGCCGAGCTGTTCGGCCTGCTCGAAGAGGAGCCCGAGGAGGATGAAGGAGATCGGGAGCCGGGCCGCCTCGAGGGGCGGGTGCGTTTCGAGGGCGTGCGCTTCGCCTATGGCGAGGACCAGCCCGAAGTGCTCAAGGGCATCGACCTGGAGGTTTCCCCGGGCGAGATGATTGCCATCGTCGGTCGGTCGGGCAGCGGCAAGTCGACCCTGGTGGGGTTGCTGCCACGCTTCTACCATCCCACGGCAGGGCGTATTCTGATCGATGACGTGCCCCTCGAGTCGTATCGACTGGCGCCGCTGCGCCGCTGCATTGCCCTGGTGTCGCAGCAGGTCACGCTGTTCAACGCCAGTATCGCCGCCAACATCGCCTACGGTGTAGAGCAGGCCGACCCGGCCGCCATCGAGGCGGCTGCCCGGGCTGCTCATGCGCACGAGTTCATCGAGAAGCTGCCGGAGGGTTATGACACCGTGGTCGGGGAGAACGGTGTCATGCTCTCGGGGGGGCAGCGTCAGCGCCTGGCCATTGCCCGGGCGATCTTCAAGGATGCGCCGCTACTGGTGCTGGACGAGGCGACCTCGGCGCTGGATACCGAGTCGGAGCGTTATATCCAGGCGGCCCTGGAAGAGGTGTGTCGCGACCGTACCACCTTCGTCATTGCCCATCGGTTGTCGACCATCGAGCGCGCCGACCGCATCCTGGTGATGGAAGCCGGCGAGATCGTCGAGCAGGGCAGCCATGACGAGCTTCTGGCCCGGGATGGTGCCTATGCGGCTCTGCATCGGTTGCAGTTCCGGGAGAACGAACCGGTATGACCTCGCTCGCCGAGCGTTGGCTGGAAGCGGCCTATAGCGGTGAGCGTTGGCTGATGGCGCTGCGTCCCCTGGAGGTGCTCTATCGCGGTGTGATGCGTCGCCGAACGCAAGCCTACGTCGATGGGCGCCGGGCGGTCTGGCGCGCGCCGGTACCGGTGGTCGTGGTGGGCAATATCACGCTCGGCGGAACCGGCAAGTCACCGTTGGTCGCTTGGCTGGCGCGTCATCTCGGAGAGGCGGGCTGGACGCCGGGGATCCTGTCGCGAGGCTATGGTGGTCGTTCCGAGCGATATCCGCTGTATCTCGAGGCGGACACCCCGGTCACGGAGAGCGGCGACGAGCCGCGCATGCTGGCCGACCAGACCGACTGCCCGGTGGTGGTCGACCCGGATCGACCTCGAGGCGGTCGTCGACTGCTGGAAGCGGGCTGCGACATCCTGATCAGCGACGACGGCTTGCAGCACCTGGCGCTGGGCCGTGACCTGGAAATCGTCGTGGTCGATGGGCATCGTGGCCTGGGGAATGGACACTGCCTGCCGGCCGGGCCCTTGCGCGAGCCTGTCGAGCGCCTCGACACGGTGGATGCGGTGATGATCAATGGTCGGCTGTGCCGGGATATACCGGCTTGTGGCCATGCCATGCGCTTGACGCCCGTGGCCTGGCGCTCGCTGGGCGACGGTCGGCAGCGGGCGTTGTCGCCGCTGCCCTTCGATGGACCGGTGCACGCCCTGGCCGGCATCGGGCGGCCGGCACGCTTCTTCGAGACGCTACGGGAGCTCGGTGTCGAGTTCGAGGCTCATGCCTTCGATGATCATCATCATTTCACCGCCGCCGACCTGACCTTCGACGATGACCGACCGGTGGTGATGACTGCCAAGGATGCGGTCAAGTGCCGCGACCTGACCGGCACGGCCTGGAGCCTGGATGTGGAAGCGGCGCCCGAACCGGCCTTCGTCGACTGGCTGGACGCGCGCCTGGCGATGTTATGAACCCTCGTGCCATCCTCGGGAATGGCCGACGAAATCGCTCATGGGAGGCGATGACATGGACAAGGAACTGCTGGCAATGCTGGTGTGCCCGCTGTGCAAGGGCAAACTGAAATACGACCGCGAGGCCGGCGAGCTGTTGTGCCGTTACGATGGCCTGGCCTATCCCGTGCGTGACGGTATCCCGGTGATGCTCCCCGATGAGGCCCGGCAGATGGATGTCGACGAGAAACTGCCGGCGTCCCCCGGACACAGTGGCGAGGCCTGAGGGATGGGGATGCAGGATTTCATTGTCGTGATTCCGTCGCGCTTTGCCTCCACGCGTCTGCCGGGCAAGCCGTTACGAGAGATTGCCGGAGAGCCGATGGTCGCGCACGTCTGGCGTCGGGCCTTGGGCAGTGCCGCCGCTCGGGTGGTGGTAGCCACCGATGACGAGCGCATCCGTACCGCCTTCGATGGCCTGGATGCCGAAGTGGTGATGACCCGGGACGATCATCCCTCGGGCACCGATCGGCTGGCCGAGGTGGCCGAGCGGCTGGCGCTGCCCGACGATGCCGTCCTGGTCAATGTCCAGGGCGACGAACCCTTGATTCCGCCGGCCCTGATCGATCAGGTGGCCATGCGGCTGTTCGATGATCCCGGTGCTTCCATCTCGACCCTCGCCGAGCCGATCACCGAGGTCGAGACACTGTTTGATCCCAATGCCGTGAAGGTAGTGCGTGAAGCCTCGGGCAGGGCGCTCTACTTCTCGCGGGCGCCCATCCCCTGGGACAGAGACGCCTTTGCCGAGCGTCCCGAGCTGCTTCAGACCGATGCCTGGTTGAGACATATCGGCCTCTATGCCTATCGAGCAGGCTTTCTCGCCGAATATCGCGACTGGGCGCCGTCGCCACTGGAACAGCTCGAGCAACTCGAGCAGTTGCGTGCCCTGCACCATGGTCACGCCATTCAGGTCGGGCTGGCCCGGGAGCCCAATCCTCCCGGCGTGGACACCGAAGACGACCTCGAACGCGTTCGCCAATGGTTGCGTGCCGAAGGAGAAGAGACATGATTCGCGTACTTTTCGTCTGTCTCGGCAATATCTGTCGCTCGCCCACTGCCGAAGGCATGTTTCGCCGCATGCTCGATGAGGCCGGCTTGGCCGATCGCGTCGAGATCGATTCCTGCGGGGTCGGTCCCTGGCATGTGGGCGAGCCCCCCGACCCACGAGCCCGCAAGGCGGCGTCGCGTCGTGGGCTGGATATCAGCGGATTGCGTGGCCGACAGCTCGAGGCAGCCGATTTCGAGCGCTTCGATTATCTGCTGGCCATGGACGAGGACAACCTTGCTGCATTGCAGGCTCAGTGCCCGCCCGACTGCCGGGCGCATATCGGCTTGTTCCTGGCATTCGCCGGCCTGCCCGACACGCCGGTGCCCGATCCCTACTTCGGGGGAGAGCAGGGCTTCGAGGAGATGATGGATTTGCTGGAAGCTGCGTCCCGGGGCTTGCTGGAAAGTGTGCGTGAGCGACTGGAGGCATCGTCTTGAGCCTGGAGGTGCGGGTCGATCACGACCTTTCCGGCTTCAATACCCTGGGGTTGCCGTGTCGTGCCGAACGCTTCGTGGCACCGTCATCTGCCGCGCAACTGACAGAGGCGTTGGCACTGGCCGAGTTCGAGCGGCGCGCGCCATTGCTGCTCGGTGGGGGCAGCAACGTGATCCTGCCGGCGTCGCTATCGGGCCTGGTCATCCAGCCGGCGATGTCAGATTGGTGGCTGGAAGAGCGGGGGACGGAGGTGCTGGCCCATGTCGATGCCGGCGTGGTATGGCATGACCTGGTGATGGCACTGGCGCGCCGGGGGCTTTGGGGTGTCGAAAACCTGGCATTGATCCCCGGGCATTGCGGTGCGGCTCCCATCCAGAACATTGGCGCTTATGGCGTGGAGCTTCACGAGGTGCTGGAGGCGGTACGCGTGATATCGCTGGAAGATGGGCGCGAGACGACAATGACGCCCGATGAGTGCGCCTTCGGCTATCGCGACAGTATCTTCAAGCGTGAACTGGCGGGGCGGGTGGCGATCACGGGACTGGTCCTGCGGCTTTCCCGTCATGCCGAGCCGCGTCTGGCATATGGCGATCTGTCGCGTCGTGTTTCCGCGCATCCCACGCCACAGGAAGTGGCCGAGGCCGTCAGCGCCGTGCGCCGCGAAAAGCTGCCGGACCCGGCTCGGCTCGGTAACGCCGGGAGCTTCTTCAAGAACCCCGTCGTGTCACTCGGACACGCCGAGGCGTTGCGCGCCGAATATCCCGATATGCCGCAATTTTCCCAGGCGGCTGGCGTCAAGCTGGCGGCGGGGTGGCTGATCGACCGCTGCGGCCTGAAAGGATGGCGCCGAGGGCACTTCGGCGTCCATGATCGTCAGGCCCTGGTGCTGGTGCATCATGGCGGTGGTAGTGCCGGGGAATTGCTGGAGATGGCCACCGAGGTAGCCGAGAGGGTCCGTGACACCTTCGAGGTCGTGCTCGAGCGGGAGCCGCGCTTGTTCGGCGAGGCGGACGACGCGGGGTGACGGCACGCTAGCGTGTTCGTCCTTCGCCTCCCTCATGGTGAGTCATCGACTGTCTTCTTCTTTTCCTTCTCCTTCCTTTCGCGTTCCTTCCCTGTTCTGGAAGGTCAGGAAGTCCTCCTCCTCGATATGTTCATCCAGGAAATCCAGGAAGGCGCGCACGGCCGGCAATAGCCCCCGGCGTGAGGGAAATACCGCGTGGAGAATGCCGCTTCGGGGTTCCCAGCCGGGCAGGACGTCGACCAGGTTTTGCTGCACAAGGTCGGAATAGCCGACCAGCATGGCCAGCTTGACGACGCCGTGTCCCGCCAAGGCGGCCTGGTGGAGCGTCTCGGCGCTGTCCGTGACCAGGCGAGGCCGATGAGGAATCTGGGCCGTTGCTCCTTCCGGTCCAGTCAAGTCCCAGACATGTTGCTTGTCGTATTGTGCGAAATCCAGGCTGGGTAACTCACCGAGGTCGGCGGGCGTTTCCGGCAGCGGATAATGCTCGAAAAGACCGGGAGCCGCCATCAAACGTTGGGGGCTGCGGGCCAGGACCTTCATGGTCAGGTCACTGTCCTCCAGTGGGGGAAACCGTACCCTGATCGCCAGATCGAATCCTTCCTTTATGACATCGACGCGTCGACTGGTGGCCTCCACCTGCACGTTGACGTGCGGGCAATGGCTCATGAAACGAACCAGCAGCGGGGTGATCAGGTAGTGCAGCACGCTGGGCGAACAACTGAGCCGCACGGTGCCTCGTGGCTGCGCCTGATTGCGTTCGATCAGTTCCTCGGCGGCTTCGGCTTCCACCAGCATCGCGACGCAATGCTGGTAATAGGCCTGGCCGAGATCGGTGACGGAAAAGCGTCGTGTCGAGCGGTTGATCAGCCGGGTCGCCAGGCGCTCCTCGAGCTGGATGATGCGTCGGCTGAGTTTCGATTTGGGGATGCCGAGCGCGCGACCGGCGGGGGCGAAGCCGCCGTGATCCACGACCTGGACAAAGTAATAGAGATCGTTGAGGTCTTGCATACTATCGTCCTATAATTGGGACGGTCAGTCCCGGAAACGCTATCTACCTGGGTCTTCGTTCATAAATTAGCCTTCTGGGCATCGAGGCCTTGTGCCTCCATTACCACGCAGGAGTCTGACAGCGATGAAGAAGATCCAGGCTATATATGGTGCCCCGCGCGGTCACTGGGTCGGAGATGGGTTCCCCGTACGTTCCTTGTTCACCTACGACCGCATGGGGGCAAAGCATCTCAGTCCCTTTCTGTTGCTTGATCATGCGGGGCCTTACCGCTTCCAGCCAGCGACCAGGCCGCGCGGAGTGGGGGCGCATCCCCATCGCGGCTTCGAGACGGTCACGCTCGTCTACGCCGGAGAGCTCGAACACCGGGATTCCTCGGGCGCCGGCGGTCGTATCGGCCAGGGTGATGTCCAATGGATGACGGCCGGTGCCGGCATCGTTCATGAGGAATTCCATTCGCAGGCCTTTACCGAAAGCGGCGGCCCGCTCGAGATGGTTCAGCTATGGGTCAACTTGCCTGCTCGGGACAAGAACACGCCACCAGCTTATCAAACCCTTCTCGAGGCGGATATTCCACGAGTGCCGCTGGGGGAAGGGAGCGGCGAAGTGCGTGTCGTGGCCGGTGATTACGCAGGGAACCTGGGGCCAGCGAGGACCTTCACTCCCATCAATCTGTGGGACATACGCCTTGCATCCGGTGGAGAGGCAATCCTGCATGTGCCCGATGGCCATACTACCCTGCTGGTAGTGCTGGACGGGACGGTACTCGTCAATGGCGACACGGTCGTGCGCGACGAAGCCGTGGTGGTCTTTGACCGTCGTGGCGATGAGTTGCACCTCGAGGCCAATAACGAGGCTAAACTGCTGTTGCTGAGTGGTGAGCCCATCGACGAGCCCGTCGTGGGGCAGGGGCCCTTCGTCATGACCTCCGCGGAGGAAATTCACCAAGCGTTCATCGAATTTCAGGATGGTCAGTATGGCGTCCTGATTGACTAGCGGCGTAACCGCTGGTGCGTCACCCGGTCATCCCGTCGGGATGGCCGGGTCTTCCAACCGCAAGAGGAGAATGAGCATGTCCTTTACCTATCAGCGACTGAACAAGGACGACGTGGCACTGTTGATGGTGGATCATCAGGCTGGCCTGCTGTCCTTGGCGCGCGATTTCAGCCCGGACGATTTCAAGAACAATGTGCTGGCGCTTGCCGACATCGCCAAGTTCTTCGACATCCCGACCATTCTGACCACCAGCTTCGAGGACGGCCCCAATGGGCCCATGGTGCCGGAACTCAAGGAGGCCTTCCCGAACGCGCCCTACATCGCCCGGCCGGGGCAGATCAATGCCTGGGACAATCAGGACTTCGTCGATGCCATCAAGGCCACTGGCAAGAAGCAGTTGCTCATTGCCGGCGTCGTGACCGAAGTCTGCGTGGCCTTCCCGGTACTCTCCGCGCTGGAGGAAGGCTATGAAGTCTTCGTGGTCACGGATGCGTCGGGCACCTTCAATCAGACGACTCGGGACGCAGCCTGGGACCGCATGTCCCAGGCCGGTGCCCAGTTGATGACCTGGTTTGCCGTCGGTGGCGAGCTGCATCGCGACTGGCGTAACGATATCGAAGGGTTTGGGGGGCTCCTGGCGAGCCACCTGCCGGCCTACTCCAACCTCATGCAGAGCTATGCTCAACAGGCATCATCCTGAAGCGTCAGGCTCGGCCCTTCGGGTCGAGCCTTTTTTCGCGTGCCGTAGAGGAGGGGAGCATGAGCACATTGGTGGAAGATCGTGAGATGGCATCCTCGATGGACTGTCCTGTCATCGATGGCAAGCGCCAGACGCAGCACGTGTCTCCTCGGACCGCCGATGTCGGCGGTATCGAGGTGAACCGAGTGTTGCCTTCGCGCCAGCGTCGCCTGATCGGGGCCTGGTGTTTTCTCGATCACGCCGGCCCGGCCGTTTTCAAGGGAGAGGCCGAGGGCTTGCGCGTCGGTCCCCATCCACACATTGGTCTTCAGACCTTCACCTGGATGCTCGAGGGCAAGGTGCTGCATCGCGATAGCCTGGGCAACGAGCAGATCATTCGGCCTGGGCAGGTCAACCTGATGACGGCAGGGCGGGGCATCAGTCATACCGAGGACTCGGTGCCCGGCGAGACGCACCTGCATGCCGCGCAGTTGTGGATCGCCTTGCCCGATGCGCACCGGCAGACGGAGCCGCGTTTCGATCATTATCCCGATCTGCCCCGCTGGGCGTCACAAGGTGTCGAGCACACCCTGCTGACAGGCGAGTTTGCGGAGCACCTGGCGCCGACGCTGGCCTTTTCGGCGCTTGTCGGCCTCGACCTGACCAGTCGGCAAGGCGCTACCTTGACGCTGCCGTTGAGGGAAGATTTCGAGTACGGCGTACTGTCACTGGAAGGGGAGCTGGATATCGAGGGGGATGCCTTCGCGGCGAACGAACTGGCGTATCTGGGGCGTGGACGCGCTTCAGTCACGCTGTCGCTGCCTGCCGGAGGACATGCCATTCTGGTCGGGGGAGAGCCGTTGGGCGAGGAGATCCTGATCTGGTGGAACTTCGTCGGCCATAGCAGAGAGGAGATCGTTCAGGCCCAGCGCGACTGGGAAGAGGGCAGCGAACGTTTCGGGGTCATCGAAGGCCATGATGGTCCGAGGCTGATGCCGCCGCCGTTGCCCTGGGCGTCGTGATCCCGTTACGCCATTTCTCCTCATCATCGAGTGACGACCATGTCCATGATGTCATCTTCGACCTCCGCTCCCTCGCAGAACAGTGTCACCATTCGCATCCAGCATCGGGTGAATCCCGATGCCATCGAGCGTTATGAAGACTGGCTACGCCATATCATCGAGGTGGCCGGTCGCTATTGCGGTCATCAGGGCGTGCATGTGATGCGGCCCCCGCCCGGCCATCACGACTATGAAATCGCCTTGCGCTTTGCTTCGGAAGGCGATGCCGAGCGCTGGAGACACTCCGAAGAACGCCGTCGGCTCGTCGACGACATCCAGCCTGCCTTGCAGCAGAATGAAACCCTCGAGATTCATAGTGGTATCGACTACTGGTTCACCGCGCCCGAGTCGAAGAGCCAGCAGCCCGTGCGATGGAAGCAGTGGCTGGTCACCACGGCGGTGATCTGGCCGCTCACCATGATCGTGCCCATTCTTTGGCAACCAATCCTGACGTTGCTTCCCCAGCTCGATATCTGGGGAGTCCGCAATGGCCTGTTCGCCGCCACGATCGTCGGCCTTGTCGTCTATGTCGTCATGCCTCGGGTCGTGCGCCTCGTGGCGAAATGGATGTTTCGATGAGCCGTGCTCGGCCGCCGTCATCCGATTCGGGTGGGGAGGGCGCGCCGGTATGGCAAGGGGCGTGCCATGGCGAAGGTTTTCATCATGCGTTCGCGCCTTGAATGAAAAACGCCCGTGACCATGCGGTCACGGGCGCTTTTCGTCATGCAGGCCAGGCGTCAGCCCTGGCCACCTTCCTGGCGCTTGGCTTCCTGCTCGCGCCGACGAATTTCCCGAGGATCGTTATGTGCCCGACGGCGGCGACGCCGGGACGACGATGTGCTGGAAGACTCGTCCTTACCCTGAGGCTCGGCGGCCTCATCGGCCTTGGCCGATGCCTGAACCTGTTCCGGTTGTGGCGCCGGCTCGGCCTTCGGTGGCTGGGCCTGCGACGCCTCGTCCTTGGACTCGGCGGCCTTATCGGCCTTGGCTTCGACCGGTGCCTGGGGCTGCTCCGGCTGCGGAGTCGGCTCGGCCTTCGGTGCCTGGGCCTGCGACACCTCGTCCTTGGACTCGGCGGCCTTATCGGCCTTGGCTGATGCCTGAACCTGTTCCGGTTGTGACGCCGGCTCGGCCTTCGGTGGCTGGGCCTGCGACGCCTTGTCCTTGGGCTCGGTGGCCTTATCGGCCTTGGCTTCGACCGGTGCCTGGGGCTGCTCCGGCTGCGGAGTCGGCTCGGCCTTCGGTGCCTGGGCCTGCGACGCTTCGTCCTTGGAATCGGTGGCCTTATCGGCCTTGGCTTCGACCGGTGCCTGGGGCTGCTCCGACTGCGGTGTCGGCTCGGCCTTCGGTGCCTGGGCCTGCGACACCTCGTCCCTGGACTCGGTGGTCTCAGCGGCCTTGGCTTCGACCGGTGCCTGGGGCTGCTCCGGCTGCGGAGTCGGCTCGGCCTTCGGTGCCTGGGCCTGCGACGCCTCGTCCCTGGACTCGGTGGTCTCAGCGGCCTTGGCCTCGGCTGACGCCTGAACCTTTTCCGACTGCGGAGTCGGCTCGGTCTTCGGTGCCTTGGTTTGCGGCGCCTTGTCCTTGGACTCGGTGGTCTCAGCGGCCTTGGCCTCGGCTGGCGCCTGAACCTTTTCCGGCTGCGGAGTCGGCTTGGTCTTCGGTGCCTTGGTTTGCGGCGCTTCATCCTTGGCCTGGGACTTCGCCTGGACTTCAGTCGATGTCGACTTTGGTGCCTGCTGGGACGCCTCAGACTTGGCCGTGGAGTCCTGCTGGGCCGAGGCTTCGGTCGTCTCGTCGCTGCCCTCGGTTGCTGCCTCCTGCTTTACCGCTTCTTCCTGCAAGCGCTTCTGCTCGGCTTCCGCCTTGGGGTTCAAGGCATGCTGGCGGCTGCGCTGGCGCGGGTTGTTGCGGGTACGCTTGGGCTTGTCAGGAGTTGTCGACTTGGCGTCGTCGTTCTTGCGCTCCGTCTTGGCGGTGTCGGCGCTTCCCTTCTGGCGCTCGTTGTCGCTGGGCTTGCGATTGTCCTGAGACTTGGCGCGATTGTCCTGGCCCTTCTGGCTGTCCTGGCCCTTCTGGCTGTCCTGGCCCTTGTTCTGGGCATCCTGACTCTTGCGCGTGTCCCGAGAGGAAGAAGCGCCGCGGGTCTCCTGAGCATTGTTGCGGCCATCGTCCTGTCGACGACTACGTCCGCCACGGTTGCCGCGCCCCTGATTGTCGGATGAGGTCGACTTGTCGTCTCCTTGAGACTGGCCCTTGGCGTTGCTGGAGCTGCGGTTGTCATGGCGGGAGCCCTCGGCTCGGTCCGAGCGTTGGCGCCGGTTGCGTTGGCGGCCGCTTCCGCTACTGGACGCGGAACTTCCGCCTTGATCACCTTTGGTCTGGTGCTTGTCGGCGTTGGACTTCTGGGGCTCGCTTCCCGACCGGCTCGCCTGGGCGCCGGCCTGACCGCTGCTGGCCTCTTCCTCGCCGTTGAGCAGTCGAGCGAAGCCCTTGACCAGTCGGCCCAGCACGCCTTCGCGTTGAGCCGGTACCGGTGCGGACGGCGTCTTGGCTGCGGGTTGCTGGCTCGGCGTGTCCTGCTGCAAGGAAGCCGGGGCAGGCTCGTGGTGCACGACGGTCTTCACGGCGGCTTCGTCACGCTTGACGGGCTTGCCGAATGCCGCTTCGGGTTCGCGACCGACCTCGGTGTCGGTGGAGATCTCGAAGCTGGACTGGATGCCGCCTTCCTCGTCGACGTGGTCGTCGCGCAGGCGCTGCACGTCGTAATGCGGCGTGTCCATGTCGGGGTGGGGCAGTAGCACCACACGCACATCCTGGCGTTTTTCGATGTCGGCCAGCACGCTGCGCTTCTCGTTGAGCAGGTAGGTGGCCACCGGCACGGGCAGGATGGCGCGAATCTGGGCGCTGCGCTCCTTCATGGCCTCTTCCTCGATCAGGCGCATGATCGACAGCGAGATGGAGCGAACGTCGCGGATGGTGCCCTGGCCGTCGCAGCGCGGGCAGACCACGCCGCTGGTTTCGCCGAGTGACGGGCGCAGGCGCTGACGGGACATTTCCATCAGGCCGAAGCGCGAGATGCGGCCGATCTGTACCCGGGCGCGATCGATCTTGAGGGCGTCACGCACGCGGTTCTCGACCTCGCGCTGATTGCGCGCCGGACTCATGTCGATGAAGTCGATGACCACCAGGCCGCCGATATCGCGCAGGCGCAACTGACGAGCGATCTCGTCGGCGGCCTCGAGGTTGGTCTGGAGCGCGGTTTCCTCGATGTCACTGCCGCGGGTGGCGCGCGCCGAATTGATGTCGATCGAGACCAGGGCCTCGGTATGGTCGATGACGATGGAGCCACCGGAGGGTAGCTTGACCTCGCGCTCGTAGGCGGTCTCGATCTGCGATTCGATCTGGAAGCGGGAGAACAGCGGCACCTCGTCGGCGTAGCGCTTGATCTTCTGCTGGTAGGACGGCATCACCTGGCGAATGAAGGTGAGGGCTTCCTGGTGAACGTCCTCGCTGTCGATCAGCACTTCGCCGATGTCCTGGCGAAGATAATCGCGCATGGCGCGAATGATGACGTTGGACTCGCGGTAGATGAGGAAGGGCGCGGGGCGCTTGCCGGCCTCGCCGGTGATCGACTCCCATACCTGCACCAGATAGTCCAGGTCCCACTGCAGTTCCTCGGGAGAGCGACCGATGCCGGCGGTGCGCACGATCAGGCCCATCTTGTCGGGCACGGTCAACTGGCCCATGGCTTCCTTGAGCTGGGCGCGTTCCTCACCCTCGATGCGACGCGAGATGCCGCCGGCACGAGGATTGTTGGGCATCAGGACCAGGAAGCGGCCGGCCAGGCTGATGAAGGTGGTCAGGGCCGCGCCCTTGTTGCCGCGTTCCTCCTTGTCGACCTGGACGATGACTTCCTGGCCCTCCTTGAGGACTTCCTTGATGCTGGGACGTCCCGAGGGCTCCTTGATGAAGTAGTCGCGGGAGACTTCCTTGAGGGGGAGAAAACCGTGGCGTTCGGCGCCGAAGTCGACAAAGGCGGCTTCCAGCGAAGGTTCGACGCGGGTGATCTTGCCGCGATAGATGTTGGCTTTTTTCTGTTCCCGGGCACCGGATTCGATGTCCAGGTCGTAGAGGCGTTGTCCATCGACCAGAGCGACGCGCAGCTCTTCGGGCTGGGTCGCATTGATGAGCATCCGTTTCATGGCGTCTCGCAAAATGGACGCGCCGGGAGCGCCCGGATAGCTCCATGAACCTGATGTCGGGCGGCGTCGAGCTCGGTATTTCGGCCAGGTGCCGGGCGATCCCGTGTCGGCGCCACTTGTGATGACGCGCTGGGCCGCCCACCATGTCTCGAAACCCGTGCCTCTCGCGACGACCATCAAGCCCGTGGGCTTCCGTGCATCGACGAAGGCGAACCGCTGGGTGCTGCGTGCTTGTGCTCAGCGCATGTCGCGGATGCGGAACTGCGCCCGGCCGTGTCGGTGGCGATTGCTTGGCCTGGCCGGCACGGCATGATCATGTTGAGTACGGGGCGGAGGCAGGACATGTCTCGGCGGGACTTCGCCCATCCGGCCCTGCGGTCACCGCCAACACCTGGCATTCATCGATTCGCCAACGCCGGCCTCCGGCACGATGTTGTACGTATCCCGTGATCTCCTATCGCGTCATTTCGGGCGCGATCGGGCGGGCGTGGCGTTGTATCGCTTTCACTTCGGCGGCGGGACCTCGGATTGGCGAGAGTCGTCGCGGCCTGATCTTTTCGTTCCGGCCTGCGTGTGCGTCGTGCAGGCGCGCTTCACGGGCATTTCAGCCCATTGGAACGAGTCGGCAATATAACAGTAAAGGGGGTGCCCAGCAATTGGCGCAGGATTGGCCTCACTACGGTAGAATGCCACCTTTCCGCAGATAGCCAGTGGAGTGAGCCGGCATGGCCGATGGCCGCGACGTACAATGGGTGGAAGTGACCGAGGGCCAGGCGGGTCAGCGAGTCGACAATTTTCTGATGACGCGCCTCAAGGGCGCGCCGCGCTCGCTGATCTACCGCATCGTGCGCAAAGGCGAGGTGCGGGTGAACAAGAAGCGCGTCAAGGCTGACTCGCGCCTGGCGACAGGCGATGTGGTGCGTATTCCACCGCTCAAGCTGGCGCCCCGCGAGGCGGTCCGCGAGGTCAGCGACAACCTGCGCAACCTGCTGGCCGGCAGCGTGCTGCTCGAGGGGCGCGACTGGCTGGTGATCAACAAGCCCTCGGGGCTGGCCGTGCACGGTGGCAGCGGGGTCAAGATCGGCCTGATCGAGGCGTTGCGCCAGGTGCGCGAGGATCTGGACTTTCTCGAGCTGGTGCATCGCCTGGATCGCGACACCTCGGGTTGCCTGCTGCTGGCCAAGTCACGGCCGGCGCTGCTGACGCTCAATGCCGCGCTCAAGCGTCACGAGATGACCAAGCGCTATCTGGCGTTGGTGGCCGGGCGCTGGCCGGCACGCCGCGATTTCGTCAGCGCCCGGCTGGATCGCTTCGATGCCGGTAACGGCGAGCGGCGCGTGCGGGTCGATGCCAATGGCAAGGTGGCACGCACGCGCTTTGCCGTGCGCGAGACCTTTGCTGGTGCGACCCTGATGGAAGCGGAGCCGGTCACCGGCCGTACCCACCAGATTCGCGTGCATGCGGCCCATGCCGGGCATCCGCTGCTGGGCGACGACAAGTACGGTTCCCGTGAGGGGCAGCGCCTCGCGGCTCGATGGGAGCTCTCCAGGCTCTTTTTGCATGCTTCCTCGCTGACCTTTCCCGAGCCGACCAGCGGCAAGCCGGTGCAGATTCGCGCACCACTCGGCGCCTCGCTCGATGCCGTTCTCGAACGTGCCCGCCAGGCACGATGACGTGGAGATACCATGCGTTACCGACTGATGATCTTCGACTGGGATGGCACCTTGATGGACTCCGTGGCTCGGATCGTCGCCAGCATGCAGGCCGCCGGCCGGGACATCGGCTGGGGAGAGCTGCCGGACGATCGCGTGCGGGATATCATTGGGCTGGGCTTGCCCGAGGCCATCGCCAAGTTGTGCCCGGGCATCGATGCCGAGCGAGCCGAGGCGCTCAAGCAGCGCTATGCGCATTACTTCGTCGAGGGCGACGCGACGCCGATGCCGTTCTACCCCGGCGTGACCGAGGGGATGGCGCGTCTGAGGGCCGACGATCGCTCGCGCCTGGCCGTGGCCACCGGCAAGAGCCGGCGGGGACTGGACCGCGTCTTTCGCGAGAGCGGCAGCGGCGCCTGGTTCCATGCCAGCCGCACGGCCGATGAAACCCGTTCCAAGCCGCATCCGCAGATGCTCGAGGAACTGCTCGGCGAGCTCGGCGTGGCGGCCGAGGAGGCCGTGATGATCGGCGACACCGAATATGACATGGAAATGGCCCGGGCCCTGGGCATGGACCGCATCGCGGTGACTTACGGGGTTCATGAGCCGGATCGCCTCGCCGCCAGTCGACCGACCTTCACGGCCGGGAGCTTTCCCGAACTGATCGACTGGCTGCACGGTTAAGCACGTTTGCGCAAGCGTCTGGGAGACGAGGTCACGATGAGCGAAAACAGCGACGACTGGACCGAAGGGCCGGAGCTTTCGGCGGAGGAGGCGCAACGACGTCGGCAGGCTCGGAGGCAGGGCGAGCCCGAGCGGGCCGAGGGTGAGGATGCCGAGACGCTGCGCGAGCGCCGCCGTCTTGCCGAGCAGGCCATGCTCGATCGCTGGATCGACGGCGTGCTCGTCGAGCAGCGACGCACGCGGCGCTGGAAATTGTTCTTCCGTTTCGTCTTCGCCTTCCTGATTCTGGCCTCCCTGACGCTGACCTTCTACGGTCTCTTCGCCGCCCAGGGAACGATGGAGGCCGAAGGGCCGCATCTTGGCGTGGTCAAGGTGGAGGGCGTGATCGATCGCGAGTCGCCGGCGAGTGCCTCGCGTGTCATCGAGGGTATCGAGCGCGCCTGGGAAGCGCCGGGGGCCAAGGCGGTGGTGCTGCATATCGACAGCCCGGGCGGCAGTCCGGTGCAGTCGCAGCGGATTTACGACGCCGTGATGCGGCTGCGCGAGAGCGGCGACAAGCCGATCATCGCGGTCGTCGAGGACATCGGTGCCAGTGGCGCCTACTATATCGCCGCGGCGGCGGACGAGATCGTCGCCGCGCCGGCCAGCCTGGTGGGCTCCATCGGGGTGATCCACGCCGGCTTCGGCTTCGAGCAGGCCATCCAGCGGCTGGGCATCGAGCGCCGGGTCTTCACGGCCGGCGAGAACAAGGACTTTCTCGATCCCTTCGCGGATGTCGAGCCCGCCCAGCGACGCTTCTGGCAAGACGTGCTGGCCACCACGCACCAGCAGTTCATCGATGACGTCAAGGCCGGGCGCGGCGATCGTCTGGCCGATGACGAGCGCCTGTTCAGCGGGCTGATCTGGTCCGGCGAGCAGGCGCTGGAGCTCGGGCTGGTAGACCGGCTGGACAGCCTCGACGGTGTGGCCCGGCGTCATCTGGAAGACGTGCGTCTCCAGAATTACACGCCGCGTCTCGACCCCTTCGAGCGGCTGTCTCGGCGTTTCGGGCGTGTCGTGGCGTCGGTGCTGGGGCTGTCGAGCGCCGAGACGCCGGTGCGTTATCAGCTCGCTCCCTGAAGGGAGCGAGAGTTGTAAGCGTTAAGCTGTAAGTTTTAAGAACCCCTTTCCGTTGGCCTGCTTGGTAGTAGCATCCGGCTTACGGCTTACGGCTTACGGCTTACGGCTTACGGCTTACGGCTCGTCAGGGGATCGAGTCCGGCGTCGCGGAGCATCTCGCAGAGGCGGATGAGCGGCAGGCCAATCAGGGTGTTGGGGTCGTCACCTTCGAGGCGTTCGAACAACGTGATGCCAAGGCCTTCCATGCGGAAGCTGCCGGCGCTGTCCAGTGGGCGTTCCCGCTCGACGTAGCGGGCGATCTCGTCGCTCGTCAGACGGCGGAAGACAACGTCGTAGTGTTCGTGGCATACCCGGTGACTGCCGTGGCGGGTATCGATCAGGGCCAGGCCGGTCAGGAAGCGTACGCGGTTTCCGGAGAAAACGGCCAGTTGCTGGCGTGCTGCGGCTTCGTCGGCGGGCTTGCCGAGCGGGCGGCCATCGAATACCGCGACCTGGTCGGAGCCGATGATCAGGTGGTCCGGCCAGTCCGCCGCCAGCCGCTCCGCCTTGGATAGCGACAGGCGGTGCACCAGGGATTGTGGCGACTCGCCATCGCGCGGTGTCTCGTCGATGTCCGGGCTCGCCCAGGCATAGGGAATCTCCAGGCGATCGAGCAGTTGGCGACGAAAGCGTGATCCGGAGGCGAGGACCAGTCGTGACATGGGATCTCCTGGCGAAATGAGACGGGATGGCGAAGCTCTCGCAACACATTGTAACCCGAGACGATGGCGGCTTTGACAGGGGCTGGGGGAGTGCCTATCATTGCGCGCCTATGTTGACCTCACGACTTCCGAGCCGGGTCGAGCCCTACAAGCTCGCCGCTCACGGCGAACACCTCGAGGGCCTTGCTGCACTGGCCGATATGCCTCGGCTTGCCGAGGAAATCGGCGAGCAACTCGGGGATGCTCAGGTATGGCTGACGTTCACCATCGATGCCCAGGGGCGTCGGACGATCGAAGGCCATCTCGAGGCCGAATTGCAGTTGCCGTGCCGACGTTGCCTGTCGCCCATGGCAAGCGAGGTCGAGAGCGACTTCCTGCTGGGGCTGGTGACCAGCGATGCCCTGGCGGCGGATCTGCCGAGCACCCACGAGCCGGTGCTGGTGGAAAACGAACAGCTGAACCTCCTGTCGGTGGTAGAGGATGAACTGATCCTCAGTCTGCCCCAGGTGGTTTACCACGACGAGGCCGATTGCAAGGTCTCGCGCGACCAGCTGAGCAGCGGGGCGGGTACCGTCGGTTCGGACACGCCCTCCAAGAGCCCCTTCGATGTGCTCAAGCATCTCAAGGGCAAACACTGATATTTTATCGATTCACTCTGGAGTGATATCTCATGGCAGTTCAACAGAACCGCAAGACCCGTTCCAAGCGCGGCATGCGTCGCAGCCACGACGCCCTGACCGGCAAGGCGCTGTCCCAGGACAAGGAAACCGGCACCACCCATCTGCGCCACCATGTGGCTCCGGATGGCTACTATCGTGGTCGCAAGGTCGTCGACGTCTGAAGACGGCGATCTTTACGCCATGACGCTTGACCACTGAGATGCGGATTGCCGTTGACGCCATGGGAGGGGACCTGGGGCCCCACGCCGCCGTGGCGGGTGCCGCCAGTGCTGTCATGGCCGACCCCGATCTCGAGATCCGGTTGTTCGGTCCGGCCCGACATCTGGAAGACGAGATCTCTCGGCTGCCGCGGCCTCTCGCCGCGGCGTCGTCGCGTTTATGCGTCGTGGATGCCCCCGGGGTCGTCAGGCAGGACCAGCGCCCCGCTCAGGTGCTGCGCGGCAATGACGACACCAGCATGTCGGGCATGTTGGGGTGCCTGGCGCGGGGCGAGGCCGAGGCCGGCGTCAGTGCCGGCAATACTGGCGCCCTGATGGCACTGGCGCGTCGTGCGCTCGGCATGGTGGGCGGCATGCCTCGACCGGCCATCAGCACCGCGATACCGACACGCCGCGAAGGTCGTTGCTACCTGCTCGACCTGGGGGCCAATGTCGATGCCGAGGCCGAGCGACTCAGGGACTTCGCCCTGATGGGCGACGTCATGGCGCGACGCCTCGACGACCTGGCGCATCCTCGAGTCGGCCTGCTCAACGTCGGTGTCGAGGGCACCAAGGGGACGGCCAGTGTCCAGCGGGCCGATGAGCTGCTCAAGCGCGAGCCGGGATTGCACTACCAGGGATTCGTCGAAGGCGATGCCATCTTTTCCGGCGAGGTCGATGTGGTGGTGTGCGATGGGTTCGTCGGCAATGCTGTGCTCAAGGCCAGCGAGGGCTTGGCGCGCATGCTGGTGCGTCGGGTTCAGGCAACCTTCGAGGCTCACTGGTCCAGTCGGCTGGTAGGGTGGCTGGCACGCCCCGCTCTGGCGCGACTTCGAGGGGAGCTCGATCCGGTGCGCTACAACGGGGCCAGTCTGCTGGGGCTCGATGGCATCGTCATCAAGAGTCACGGTGGAGCCGATGCCGCCGGCTTCCACTATGCTGTGGTGCGCGCGGCACGGGAAGTGGCCCATGACCTGCCGGCCTGCCTGGCTGCAGAACTCGGCCAGCGCCGGTCTGCTGGCGCCTCGGCCGTCGATGACGGTCGAGATGCCAGCGGATCCTGGACGCTTGCCACCGCTGTCACGGATGCGGCGGATGGCGAGACAAGTCAACAAGAGCAAAGGTGATCGACATGACTCAACCCCTTGCCCTCATCTTTCCCGGGCAGGGCTCCCAGCAGATCGGCATGCTGCGCGAGCTGGCGGAACGCTACAGCGTGGTGGGCACCACTTTCGAGGAAGCCTCCGATGCGCTGGGCTATGATCTCTGGCAGGTGGTCCAGGAAGGGCCCGCCGAGGCGCTCAACGCGACAGCCTGCACCCAGCCGGCATTGCTGACCGCCAGTGTGTCGATATGGCGGGTCTGGCAGGAGCTGGAGGGGCCGCGGCCCACCGCCATGGCCGGCCACAGCCTGGGGGAATACAGTGCCATGGTGTGTGCTGGTGCGCTGCCTTTCGCCGAAGGCGTGCGTCTGGTCAAGTTGCGTGGCGAGGCGATGCAGGACGCCGTTCCCATGGGCGAGGGCGCCATGGCGGCCGTGCTCGGTCTCGATGACGATACGGTCGAGGCGGCCTGTGCCCAGGCAGCCGAGGGCGACGTCGTGGCGGCGGTCAACTACAATGCGCCGGGACAAGTGGTCATCGCCGGCAGCAAGGCGGCCGTCGATCGCGCCATCGCGGCCTGTCAGGAGGCGGGTGCCAAGCGTGCCATGCCGCTGCCGGTATCGGTGCCTTCGCATTGCGACCTGATGCGTCCGGCGGCTGACCGGCTGGCCGAGGCAATGGCATCGATCGAGTTGCGTGCACCGCGTTACACCGTGATCCAGAATGTCGATGCCGAGGCACATGCCGATGTCGAGACGCTGCGCACTCGCCTGATCGAGCAGCTCTATCAGCCGGTGCGCTGGACCTCCTGCGTCGAGGCCTTGTCGGGGCTGGGGGCCGAAGTGTTCATCGAGTGCGGTCCCGGCAAGGTGCTGACCGGCCTCAACAAGCGAATTGCCCGGGGTAGCCGAGGCTTGTCCGTCAATGATCCGGACAGCCTCACCACTGCCCTGGAACTGGCCCGCGAAGCGGTGGGCCAGTCGCCGTCGGCCAACGGCTGACTCCCTCTCCCGGACGAGAATGGAAGAGAGCATGACAACCGAGCGTAGAGTCGCCCTGATCACCGGGGCCAGTCGCGGCATCGGCCGCGCCATCGCCTACGAGCTGGGACGCCAGGGACGCATCGTGATCGGTACCGCCACCAGCGATGCCGGCGCCGAGCGTATCAACGCCGATCTCAAGGAACAGGGCATCGAGGGTGCCGGGCGGCGCCTGGATGTCACCGACCAGCAGAGCGTGGATGCCCTGGTCAAGTCCATCGGCGAGGAATTCGGTGCGCCGACCATCCTGGTCAACAATGCCGGCATCACCCGCGACAATCTGCTGATGCGCATGAAGGAAGAGGACTGGGACGCGGTCCTGGATGCCAACCTGAAGTCGGTCTATCGCGTCAGCAAGGCCTGCCTGCGCGGCATGACCCGGGCACGCTTCGGCCGCATCGTCTCCATCAGTTCGGTCGTCGCCACCATGGGTAACCTTGGGCAGGCCAACTATGCGGCGGCCAAGGCCGGCATGGAGGGCTTCACTCGGGCACTGGCGCGCGAAGTGGCAGCCCGCGACATCACGGTCAACGCCGTGGCACCGGGCTTCATCGCCACCGACATGACCGAATCGCTGCCCGAGGCGCAGCAGGAAGCGCTGCTTGGCCAGATTCCGCTTTCGCGGCTTGGCCGGCCGGAAGAAATCGCCGCTGCAGTGGGCTTTCTGACCGGCGAGACGGCAAGCTATATCACTGGCGAAACCCTGCACGTCAATGGCGGCATGAACATGCGTTGATGCCGCGGCATGCGGCGGTTGCGTCGACCCAGAGCGGTCTATAAACTACCCCGCAGCTTATGCTTGCGGATTTGAACCGGCTGGTCATCAGAACGGCTAACGTGAACGACTGGAGTACGTCATAATGAGCACCATCGAAGAGCGCGTGAAGAAGGTTGTGGCCGAGCGCCTGAACGTCAAGGAAGAGGATATCCAGAGCTCATCTTCCTTCACCGAGGATCTCGGTGCCGATTCCCTGGATACCGTCGAGCTGGTGATGGCGCTCGAAGAGGAATTCGATACCGAGATTCCCGACGAGGAAGCCGAGAAGATCACCACCGTTCAGGAAGCCATCGACTACGTTAACGCCCACCAGTAAGGGCGCGGTCGACCCCGCTTGCTGAAAGGTCCGGGAATTGCCCGGAGAGAGCCGTCCTGCCATGCAGGGCGGCTCTTATGCTATGTGGGAGCATGGAAGCGGTACCGGACTCGCGCGTTGCCTTTCCCCGGTTCCCGGGGCATTGCATGGCGTACAGCGAGCGATGAGTCGGGTATAATGCCAACAATGAATGCCCCTGGATGGGCTGCACTATCTTGAGATGTCTGGAGGAAAGCTGATGGCTCGCAGAAGGGTTGTGGTGACCGGGCTGGGCCTGGTTACCCCTGTGGGAAACACCGTCGACGAGAGCTGGCGGAACATCGTGGCCGGCAAGAGCGGTATTGCCCCGATCGAGCACTTCGATGCCAGCGGCTTCAATACGCGTTTCGGTGGCTCAGTGAAGAATTTCGATATCAGCCCCTACCTCAATCCCAAGGATGCCAGGAAGATGGACCTGTTCATCCAGTATGGGGTGGCGGCTGGTGGCCAGGCAATCGAAGATGCCGGCATCGAGTGCACCGAAGACAACGCTCACCGCATCGGCGTGGCCATCGGGTCCGGCATCGGCGGCTTGCCGATGATCGAGCATAACCACAAGGCCTTGCAGAAGGGCGGTGCGCGACGCATTTCTCCGTTCTTCGTGCCGGGCTCGATCATCAACATGATCTCCGGCAACCTGGCGATTCAGCACGGCTTTCGCGGCCCCAACATCGCCATCACCACCGCCTGTACCACCGGCACCCATAACATCGGCTACAGCGCCCGGACCATTGCCTACGGCGATGCCGATGTCATGATCTGCGGCGGTGCCGAGATGGCGACCACGCCTCTGGGGCTGGGCGGCTTCTCCGCGGCGCGGGCGCTTTCCACCCGCAATGACGATCCCGAAGCGGCCAGTCGGCCCTGGGATCGGGATCGTGACGGCTTCGTGCTGTCGGACGGCGCTGGCGTCATGGTGCTGGAAGAGTACGAGCATGCCGTCGCCCGGGGCGCGACCATCTATGCCGAGCTGAGCGGATTCGGCATGAGCGACGACGCCCACCACATGACCGCGCCCCCTGAAGACGGCAGCGGCGCGGCGATGTCGATGAGCAATGCCATCCAGGACGCCGGTATCGCGCCGTCGGCCGTCGATTACATCAATGCCCACGGCACCTCGACCCAGGCCGGCGACCTCGCCGAGAGCCGTGCGGTGGAACAGGTGCTGGGCGAGGCGTCTCGCGAGGTCGCCGTCAGCTCCACCAAGTCGATGATCGGCCATCTGCTCGGTGCGGCCGGTGCCGTCGAGGCGGTATTCAGCGTGCTGGCGATTCGCGACCAGGTGGCGCCGCCGACCATCAACCTGGACAATCTCCAGGAAGGCTGCAACCTGGACTACGTGCCCAATACCGCCCGCGAGATGAAGATCGATGTGAGCCTGTCGAACTCCTTCGGCTTCGGCGGCACCAACGGCACCCTGGTCTTCTCGAAGGTGTGAGCTTGTCATCCGAGGACATCGCGGACGGAGAGGGCGTGCCCTTCGATGACCGTGGTCTGGCCTACGGTGATGGCCTGTTCGAGACCGTTCTGGTCCGGGATGGCGTGGCGACGCTGTGGGAGGCCCACATGGCGCGCCTCGTGCGCGGTGGTGAACGCCTGGGCATCCCGGTGCCGTCGCGCTCGGCCCTGGATGCTCTGCCGGCCCGAGCCGGCGCAGGCCTCTGGGTGCTCAAGCTGACCCTGACTCGTGGCAGCGGCGGGCGCGGCTATCGGCTTCCCGACATGCCCGCGCCACGCCTGCGCTGGCGTGTCACCCCCTTCACTCCGTCCCCTGAACGCTGGTGGCAGGGGATTCGCGTGCGTCATTGCCGATTGGCGTTGGGAATTCAGCCGCGCCTTGCCGGTCTCAAGCATCTCAACCGACTGGAAAATGTCATGGCCCGTGCCGAGTGGCAGGACCCGGAGATTGCCGAGGGGCTGCTGTGCGACAGCGAGGGGCGTCTGGTCGAAGCGACCAGCATGAACCTCTTCTGGCAACGGGCAGGGCGCCTGGAAACGCCCGGTCTGGCTCGCTGCGGCGTGGCCGGCACGCTGCGGGACGCCTTGTGCCGGCGTCTCGGTATCGAGGAAGTGGATGCCGGCCCCGAAACGCTCGAGAGTGCCGAGGCGGTCTGGCTTGGCAATGCCGTGCAAGGACTCTGGCCGGTGCGGCGCCTCGATGACGACCAAGGGCAAAAGCTGGCGGACTGGCGTATCGGCAGGCTGCACCGAGCGCTGCAGGCCGAGGCCCATGCGCTCCTGGGGTATCCGTGCCATGACGACGATGCGGGCGAACGAGACGAGGAAGACGAGGCATGAAACGTGCGCTGAAGTTCCTGCCGCCATTGGTGATCCTGGTCGCGCTGGTCGTCGGTGGGGGATACCGTTACTGGGAGACGCGCCTCGACACACCGCTGTCGATCGAGGCACCGCTCATCTACGAAGTGCCGGAAGGGGCCGGCTATCATCGGGTCATCGCCGAGCTCGACGAGCGCGGCATCCTCGAGGATGCCTGGGCCTTCCGCCTGCTGACGCGTCTCGACCCCGATGCCGTGCCTTCGCTCCGACCGGGGGAATACCGGCTCGAGCCGGGCATGGACGGGCAGGCGCTGCTTGAGCGCCTGCGTCGTCACGAGTTGGTCAGCTATGATCTGACCATCCCGGAAGGCTGGACCTTCGAGCAGATGCGCGCCGCTCTGAATGCGGCGGAAAAGCTCGAACACGAGACGCAGGCGTTGAGCGATGCCGAGGTCATGGCGCGGCTGGGCCGCGAAGGCGAGCATCCCGAAGGGCGCTTTTTCCCCGATACTTATCGTTACCGCAAGGGCGTCAGTGACCTGGATATCCTTCGCCAGGCCATGGTCCGGATGGATGAAGTGCTCGAGGCGACCTGGGCCGAGCGAGCCGAGGACCTGCCCCTGGAGACGCCCTACGAGGCGCTGATCCTGGCCTCGCTGGTGGAGCGCGAGACCGGCGCGCCGGAAGAGCGGGGGCGCATCGCCGGCGTCTTCGTCCGCCGCCTGGAACGGGGCATGCGCCTGCAGACCGACCCTACCGTGATCTATGGCATGGGTGAGCACTACGATGGCAACATCACCCGAGCCGACCTGCGCGAGGCCACGCCCTACAACACCTACGTGATCGAGGGCCTGCCGCCCACGCCGATCGCCCTGCCGGGGCGCGCCTCGCTGGAGGCGGCGGTGAACCCTGCTGAGGGCGAGGCGCTGTATTTCGTGTCCCGGGGCGACGGCACGCATCATTTCTCGCGCACATTGCGCGAGCACAATAACGCCGTCAATCGCTACATTCGCAACCGCTGAGTGCCAGGAGGCGCCACCATGCAACGCCGAGGACGCTTCATCACCCTGGAAGGCGGCGAAGGAGTGGGCAAGTCCACCAACCTCGCACTGGTGGCCGATCATCTCGAGGCGCATGGCCTCGAGGTGGTCCGCACCCGAGAGCCTGGCGGCACCCCGCGGGCGGAGGCCATCCGTGGCTTGTTGCTCGACCCCGCCGGCGACGAGCCTCTCGACGATGATGCCGAGCTGTTGCTGGTGTTCGCGGCCCGCGCCCAGCATCTGGCGCGCGTGGTGCGGCCGGCGCTCGAACGGGGCGCCTGGGTGGTCTGCGATCGCTTCACCGATGCGACCTTCGCCTACCAGGGCGGCGGGCGAGGCATCGACACGGCGCGGATCGCCGAGCTGGAAACTTTCGTCCAGCGCGGCTTGACGCCCGACCTGACCCTTCTGCTGGACATGCCCATGGCAGCGGCCCAGCATCGCCTGGAGGGGCGCCTCGATCGCGATGGAGGTGAGCGGGACCGCTTCGAGCGTGAACGTGTCGAGTTCTTCGAGGCTGTGCGCCAAGCCTATCTGGGACGGGCCGACGAGGCGCCGGAGCGCGTTTACGTGGTGAATGCCGACCAGCCGCTGGACGCCGTGCAGGACGAATTGAAGGCGCTGCTCGACGGTTGCCTGGAGGCGTGGGCATGACGGAAAGCATGCGTCCCTATCCCTGGCTGGCGGAGCGCTGGAAGGAAATCACCCGTCTCGCCGACACCGGACGCCTGCCGCACGCGCTGCTGTTTGCTGGACCGAAGGGCATCGGCAAGCAGTCGCTGGCCGAGGCGTTGATCGCCCGGACCCTGTGTGCCGCACCTGGTGAATTCGCCTGTGGCCAGTGCCACGCCTGCCAGATGCTGGCCGCCGGTTATCATCCGGACCTGATGCGAGTGTCGCCGGAGGAGGGCAAGCGCCAGATTCGCATCGGCCCGGTGCGCGACATCAATGCCTTCGTTGCCCAGACTGCCCAGCAGGGCGGCTATCGGGTGATCGTCATCGCGCCGGCGGAAGCCATGAACGTGGCGGCGTCCAATGCCCTGCTAAAGAGTCTGGAGGAGCCCGGCGGCAGGACCTTGTTCGTGCTGCTGTCCGACATTCCCTCGCACCTGCTGCCGACCATCCGTTCGCGCTGCCAGCAATGGAGTCTGACGGCGGCGGACGAGATGCAAAGCCTGGCCTGGCTGGCCGAGCGGCTCGGCGGTGAGGATGATGCGCGCTTCTGGTGGCGCGCCTCGGGTGGGCTGCCGTTGCGTGCCCTGGAACTGGCCGATCCGCAATCCCGGGCCTTGCGGCAGCAGCTCCATGAAACCTTCGATGCCCTGGTGCGCGGCGCCGAGCCGGTAGCCGAGGCCGCGCGACTGGATCGGCAGTCGATCGATGCCATCCTATGGTACGGTATCGCCTGGCTCGAAGATCTGATTCGCCTCGGGCTGTCCGGTGTCAGCGACGAGTTGCGCAACCCCGACCTGCTGCCGTTGTACCGCCAGGCGGTCAAGAACGCCCGGGTCCGCGACTGGTTCCGGCTGCTGGACTATGCTCGTGAACAACGACGCCTGCTGGCCGAGGGGAGCAACCCCAACCCCCAGTTGGTGCTGGAAGCCTGGCTGGTTCGCTGGGCGGCCTTGTTGAGATCCTGAGCCACGGCACGACACCGGACGGTGTTCCTTTCATTATTCAAACCGGTGAAGCTAGCGCATGTTTGTCGATTCCCACTGTCATCTCGATCGTCTCGACCCGCGTACCCATGACGGTGATGTCGGAGCGGCCCTGGCGGCGGCCCGCGCTCGTGGCGTGCGTCAGTTCCTGGCGATTGCGACCACGCTCGAGGGCATGCCCGGCCTTGCCGCTCTTGCCCGTGAGCACGATGATGTAGCGATTTCTGCCGGTGTGCATCCGCTACACGAGGTGCCCGAAGAGCCGAGCGTCGAAGCGATCATGGAGGCCGCCGACGGTCATGGCGCCGTGGCCATCGGTGAAACCGGGCTCGATTATCACTACGATGGCGTGCCACGCGAGGTGCAGTACGAGCGCTTTCGTCGCCACCTGATCGCGGCTACCCAGTTGGGTCTGCCGGTCATCATCCATACCCGTGAGGCCCGGGAAGATACTCTGGCGCTGATACGCGAGCACGTCGATCCCGACGTGGGCGGTGTGCTGCACTGCTTCACCGAAGACCTGGACATGGCCCGCGAGGCCGTCGGCCAGGGATTTCATATCTCGTTGTCGGGCATCGTCACCTTCCGCAATGCCAGTTCGGTCCGCGAGCTGGCGCGACGCCTGCCCCTTGATCGCCTGCTGATCGAGACCGACAGCCCTTACCTGGCGCCGGTGCCGCATCGCGGCAAGCCCAACGAGCCGGCCTGGGTGGTGGAAGTGGCCGAATGCATCGCTGCCGAGCGAGGGATCAGCGTCGAGGAAGTGGCCATGCAGACTACCGCCAACTTCTATCGGCTGTTCAAGGCGGCCGCGCCCGAAGCCTCGAGCGAAGTGCGTCAGTCACTGGCCAAGGCCGGCCTGGTCTAGCCTTCGTTCATCGGCCTTGCGGGCAAGCCTGCTCGTTGGCGTCTTGCCTGCCCATTGCTGCTGGAAGGAGCGCGCATGCCTCTGGACTCACTGCTGGACGACATCGATGCCTCGGGCGGGATTCCGCCGGTGGATCGCTGGGCGCCCGAGCATGCCGGCGAGATGGATCTGTTGATCGCCGCCGATGGTCGCTGGATTCACGAGGGGGGCGTCATCGCCCGGCCACGCCTGGTGCGTCTGCTCTCCACGATCCTGCGGCGAGAAGGCGATGGCTCGCACTGGCTGGTGACGCCCGTCGAGAAGCAGCGTGTCCAGGTCGAGGACCTGGCCTTCATCGCCGTCGATGCCGAGCGCGACGACCAGGGCGACTGGCATGTCGTCACCAACCTGGGCGACCAAGTGCGGCTCGATGCCACCCATCGCCTGAGCGTCACCGCCACGCCCCGCGGTGAATGGGTCCCCGAAGTGCCGGTGCGCTTCGGTCTGGCCGCGCGGCTCGGGCGTAATCTCTTCTATCGACTGATCGAGCAGGCCGAGGAGCGCACCGACGAGCAGGGTGTGCCCTGGCTGGGGTTGACCAGCGGTGGCGCCTGGCACCCGTTGGGTCGGCTGGACGGCGCGGCGCCATGAGGTTGACGTCGGAACAGCGTGCCGTCATCGCCCATGAAGCGGGTCATGCCCGGGTCGCGGCGGTGGCCGGTGCCGGCAAGACCACCACCATGGTTGCGCGGGTGCTGAAACTGCTCGAGCGCGGTATTGCCCCGTCGCGTCTGCTGGTACTGATGTTCAATCGTTCCGCCCGCGAGGACTTTCAGGCACGGCTGGCGGCCATGGCGCCGGCAGGGCAGCGGTTGCCCGACGTGCGCACCTTTCATTCTCTCGGCCATCGCCTCAGTCAGAGCCTGACCCGCTGGGGTGTGCTGTCACCGCGTCAGTTGCTGACCGCTGACTGGCAACTGGAACGCCTGCTGCGCCAGGCCTCGCTGAATGCCCTGGAAGGAGCGCCAGACGCGCGCGAGACCGCCCTTGACGCCGACAAGCTGGAAGCCCTGGCACACTTCTGCGGATTGGTGAAGGCGGAAATGGCCGACCCCGCCGAGCTGTATGCGCGGCTCGATTTCGGCGACGGTACCGAGCATTTCGTGGGCGCCTTCGAGCAGGCCGAAACCCTGCTCGCCGATCACGGCCTGATGACCTACGCCGATCTGATCTATCGTCCGCTGCTGGCACTGGAAGCCGACGCGACCCTGCGCGCGCGCGTTCAGGGGTTTCTCGATCACGTCATCATCGATGAATATCAGGACATCAACGTCGCCCAGCAGCGCTTGCTGGCCGTCCTGGCGGGCCGCGAGGCGGCGGTGATGGCGGTAGGGGATGCCAACCAATGCATCTACGAATGGCGTGGCGCCCATCCCGACACCATGCTCGAGAACTTCACCGCGACCTTCGGTGCCGCCCATGACTATCCGCTTTCGACGACCTTCCGGCATGGCCATGCCCTAGCGCTGGTGGCCAATCATGCCATCGATGCCAATCGGCGGCGCCCCGACCAGACCTGCCTGGCCGCGCCCGACAATCCGGCGACCCAACTGTCGGTGAACCAGGGCAGCCAGGCGTTGCTGAACGAGCTGGCCGCCTGGCAGCGCCAGGGCCGAGACCTCTCGGAGGCTTGCCTGCTGGTACGCAGCTGGGCCTTGTCGGTCCCGCTGCAATTGGCGCTGCTGCGCGCCGGAGTGCCTTTCCGGCTGGCTCGGGAGGACCGTTTCGTGTTCCGCCTGCCGCTGGTTGAGGCGCTGGCAGGGTATCTGATGCTGGCCCGGGATGCTTCCCTGCTGCAGGACCCTGGCCACTTGCTGACGCTGTTGTCCCAGCCGACGCCTTTCGTGCCTCGCGAGCGCCTGGCGGCGCTGGCGGCGCGTCTGGCCGAGACCCAGCGCTGGCCCGAGCGTCACGACCCCTTGCTGGAGGGCATCAAGCCCCACCAGCGGCGCACCCTCAAGCGCCGCTGGGCGCTGCTGTGCGAGCTGCCCAAGCTCTCGGCGTGGTCGCCCGCTCGCCTGCTGGGGCATGTGATCGAGGCGGTGGAGGCGGAAAAGGTGCTCAAGCGTGCCGCCGCGCGCCGTGACAAGGGGGAGGAGGATGTGCGCCTGCTGGATGTGCTCATCGAGCAGGCCAGCGAGGTGAGCGATCTGGGGGCCTTCACTGAGCTGTTGAGACGCCCGGTGGAGAACCGTGACGATGGCGTTTTGATCAACACCGTGCACGGTGCCAAGGGGTTGGAGTGGCCGCTGGTGGTGCTGGCCGGTGCCAACGAGGAAGATTTTCCGCACTATACCCGGGACAATCCGTTGAATCCCCAGCGGCTCGAGGAAGAGCGACGGCTGTTCTACGTAGCCATTACCCGGGCTCGGGAACGGCTGGTGATGCTGCACGACGGCGGTGATCATCGGCCCAGCCGCTTCCTTGGTGAAACCGCCTGGGAGGATGGCCTGCGCGTAGCGCAGCGCCTGGCGGCTCCGGATGACACGACGCCCCTGGCGGTGACGCGGCCCGACCTGGTACGCCGCTACCTGGCGGCCCTGTCGCCGGATTCGCCGATCGACCTGCCGGTCGAAGCCGCCGAGCGCTCGGGTGTCGCCGAGCGTGGGGCTGACTATCGGGTCGGCCAGCGGCTGAATCACGCAGTGTTCGGCGAAGGAGAGATCAGCGTGGTGGAGGGCGACCCGGCCAACCCGGTAATCGAGGTACGTTTCCTCCAGGCTGGACGGCGGCGACTGATCGCCAGTCGAGCCCCTATCGAACTGCTGGAAGGAGAGCACGCATGAGCGATGTTCTGATCGGTGCCGAGGCACTGCGCCACTGGCTGAGCGAGCCGCAGACCCCTGTGGTGCTGGATTGTCGGGCACGGCTCGGGGAGCCTGAGGCTGGCGCTCGTCTGTGGCGCGAGGGACATGTCCCCACCAGCCGTCATCTCGACCTTGATCGAGACCTGGCCTCGTCGCCCGGTGTGCGAGGCCGTCACCCGCTTCCCGCTCCCGCTGCTTTTGCCGCGACGCTGCGACGGCTGGGTGTCGAACCGGGTCGCCCCGTGGTGGTGTATGACGACACGGGCGGGCAGCTTGCCGCGGCGCGTGCCTGGTGGATGCTGGCTCGGTGGGCGGGGCATCCGGACGTGCGGGTGCTCGATGGCGGGTTGCCGGCCTGGCAGAAGGCAGGCGGTTCGCTGGAGGAGGGCGAAAAAGCGCCGGCCGCCGCGAGCGATTGGGCGCCCGCCTTTGATGACGATACCTGGGTCGAGGCCGACGAGGTCTTCTCCAGCCGGGCGCTGAAGCTCGATGCGCGCTCCCGGGAGCGGTTTCGCGGCGAGCACGAGCCGGTGGATGCGCTGGCGGGGCATATTCCCGGCGCGTTCTGCCGGCCCAGCGCAGACAACCTGGGCGAGAGCGGGTGCTTCAAGTCGCCGACCGCGCTGCGCGAGGCATTGCCGGAAGCGAGTGATGTCATCAGCTACTGTGGCTCCGGGGTCACCGCCTGCCACAATATTCTGGCCCACGCCGTGGCCGGCTTGCCGCTGCCCAAGCTCTATGTCGGCTCCTGGAGCGAGTGGATTCGCGATCCGGCGAGACCCATCGCCACGGGTGACTAGGCAGCCCATCTGAGCACCTAGAAGTTGTAGTTGATGAATCCACCCACGTAGGACTGGGTCGCATCACCGATCTCGTCGACGATGGGGCTATCCTTGGCGTCGCCGGTCAGGCGTGACACGCCGACCATGCCTGTGATGGACCATGTCCGCGTGAGATAATAACTGGCGCTGGCATTGGCACCGATGCGGAAATAGCCTTCGTTCGGTGAGTACGCCTCCAGCCCAGAGCGCCGACTCTCCTGCGCGGAAATGCCGAACATGTCCTCGGTCCAAGCATCGCTCCCATAGGCAATGTTCGGGCCTAGCGAAACGGAGAGCCGTTGGGTCAAGCGCGAGCGCCAATGGGCCTTGGCGCTGGCATGGTAGCCATCCACGTCCCCGCTCAGCGGCGTTTCCACGGCCGCGCTGTACTGCCAATGTCCCTCGGTGTATTCGGCTCGCAATCCCGCCGTGACGCCTCCGTCGACCTCATCCAGGCGGTGCAGATCGTCGTCGTTGTCGCGTCCGAAGGTGTAACCGAGAAACGGCGATACCCGCCAGCCATTCCGATGAATGACATTCCAGCCCACGCCATCGCGTGGGTTGATATATATGCTATCGCCATAGGTCAGGTTGACCGATGGCCATATGGACGTCTCGTAGTCGTCGCTTCCCAGATAATCGGGAGCGTAAATCGCCCCCGCGCCCAGACTTCCTTGCCAGCCGCTGTCCTGTGCCTGGCTGGGTATTGCCACCGCCAGCATCGGTAGCATCACGGCCAGCGCCGCGTATCGATATCCTGCCTGCATGCCGCCCGACTCCCTGGATTCATTGCATGACCACCGGTTGGCCGCCCGCCATTTTGCAGGCACACCCCCGACCCTTTACATACAGTATCGTAGGTATCCTTGCCGCGCCAGCCGGTTTACTGGTCGTCCACTGTGACCACCTGGCTGTCGTTGAAAACGTGCATGGCCCCCAATTCGAAGGCCTCGAAACCGTCGTGAAGCGTAGAGCGTGACATCCGCTGCAACCGTCATCCCCTAAGACAGAATGTCCCAATATCGGAACAAGCTGATTTATGACACTGTAGAGCTAGGCGGAGTCGAGCAAGGAGAGTTGCTTCACGGCATCCTGGCCTTCGGGGCTATGATCGTCGGCCTCCAGAACCTTGTGGAAGCCTCGCGAGGCCTGGATGGTCGCCTCGTCGTCGAGCCACATCATCGCCTGGGCATGGTCGTCGGCAAGCTGGTGCTTCAAGCCGCCGAACTGGGTGCCGATCTGCCCCCAGGCACGACTGAATATCCAGTCGCCGAACATGTCCTGGTGGACATGTATCAGTACATAGTCATGGTCGGTTTCCCAGCGGACGATCACGGTGGCTCCGGTGTTGGTAGCGTGGTGGCGGCGCTGGCGGCACCGCTCGTGTAACATGCTCGATATTGTAAGGCCTTGTGCCCGGGGCTCAAAGCCGACGGGCCGGCGCGGGAGGATACCATCATGCGGATCATCGTCGATGCCAACGTTCCCGAAGCCCAGCGCTGTTTCGGTGCGCTGGGCCAGGTGGTCAGCGTGCCCGGACGCGAGATCAATGCCGCGACGGTACGCGATGCCGATGCCCTGGTGGTGCGTTCGGTCACTCGGGTCGATGAGGATCTGGTGAGGGATTCTCGGCTACGCTTCGTCGGTACCTGCACCATCGGCACCGATCATGTCGATACGCGGGCATTGTCCAGGCACGGAATCGGGTTCGCCAGCGCCCCGGGGTGCAATGCCGAGGCCGTGGTCGATTACGTACTGGCGAGTCTGGCGACCCTGGCCGAGCGAGAGGATTTTCGGCTCACCGAGCGTCGCATCGGTGTCATCGGTGTCGGCAATGTCGGGGGACGACTGCTGGCGCGGCTGCAGGCACTGGGCATCGACTGCCTGGCCTGTGATCCGCCGCGTGCCGAGAGGGAAGGTCGCACGGACTTTGCCGACCTGGACACCCTGGTGGATCGCTGCGACGTGCTCTGCCTGCATACGCCGCTGGTGCAGGAGGGGGCGCATGCCACGCGTCACTTGCTCGATGCCTGCCGGATCGCCGAATTGACGCCCGGCACGCTGGTGCTCAACGCCGGCCGGGGCGACTGCGTGGATGGCCAGGCTCTGCGCGGCCGGTTGTCGGGGCGGGGAGACATCGCGGCGATACTGGATGTCTGGGAGAACGAACCCGGCATCGACGCGGCCCTGCGCGACCAAGCCGAGCTCGCCACGCCGCACGTGGCCGGTTACAGCCTGGATGGCAAGCTGCGTGGCACACATCAGATATATCGTGCCTTGGCGCGCCATGTCGGGCTTCCTGCCCGGATGGGCGAGGCGGAGCTGATGCCGGCGCCGCCCGTGCCACGTCTGGTGCTGGATGCCGGGCTCGAGATCGAGGAAGCGCTACGCGTGTGCATGCGTGCCGTCTACGATCCGCGTCGTGACCACGATGCGCTCCGGCAGCGAGCCCGGCATCTGGGGCTGGAGGAAGGTTTCGATGCTTGTCGGGCGAACTACCCGCTGCGTCGTGAGTTCTCGACTCTCGAGGTGGTCCTCGAAGCGGCTGCTTCCCACCTCGCCGAGCCGCTGTCGGCGGCGGGGTTCAGGGTCACAACGTGAAGCGCCAAGCATGAAACCGGAAGGAAAAGAGGGAAGGCATCCCTGGCGCCCCAGGTCCATGCCTTCCCTCCTCAAAGGCGCTCGGCGCCGTTTCTATTCCTGCCAGCGGCGCGTCTTTACTGCCGATAGGCGGCTTCCTTCAGGGCGCGGATGCGCTCGTCCAGCGGTGGGTGGCTGGCGAAGAGTTTTTCCATCAGGCGGCGTGACTGGCCGGTGGTGATGGCAAAGGCGGTCAGGGTGTCCGGCATCTGGTCCGGCATCTGGGTCTCGGCCTTGAGGCGTGCCAGGGCGTTGATCATGGCACCGCTGCCGGCCAGGCTGGCACCTGCGGCATCGGCGCGATATTCGCGGAAGCGCGAGAACCAGGCGACGATGGCCGAGGCGATCAGGCCGAAGACGATCTCGGCGACGATGACCACCGCGAAGTAGCCGAAGAAGCCCAGCCCGCCGTTGTCGTCCTTGCGCAGGAAGCTGTCGACCAGTTGCGCGACGACGCGCGCGAAGAACATCACGAAGGTATTGAGCACGCCCTGGATCAACGCCAGGGTGACCATGTCGCCGTTGGCCACGTGACCGATCTCGTGAGCCAGCACGGCACGAATCTCTTCGGGCTTCATGCGGTTGAGCAGGCCGGCGGAAACGGCCACGAGGGCGTCGTCCTTCTTCCAGCCGGTCGCGAAGGCGTTGGACTGCTGGGCCGGGAAGATACCGACCTCCGGGGTCTTGATGCCGGCGTCGCGCGCGAGTTCGGCCACGGTATCGAGCAGCCACTTCTCGGTGGCGTTGGAGGGCGTCTCGATGACCACGGTGCCGGTGGAGCGCTTGGCCATCCACTTGGAGATGAACAGCGAGACCATCGACCCTGCCATGCCGAAGATGAAGCAGAAGATCAGCAGCCCGGTCATGTTCATGCCGTTCTCGGAGAGATAGGCGTCCACGCCGAGTAGTCGCAGGGTGATGCTGGCGACCAGGATGACGGCCAGGTTGGTGCCCAGAAAGAGCAGGATTCTCATCATTGCCGGATATCTCCCGTCGAGATTGTCGCGCCCGGCCGGGAATCGGCGGACGCGGCGATGGTAAAGCCTTGCATTAGATACGGGCTTTCGCCAAGGGTTTCAAGCCTGGCGTCAAGCGTAGGTCCAACTATTGGCGATAACGTGACAGGAAGCGCGCGAAGCGCTCCAGGGCATCGTCGAGCTGGTCGACCCAGGGCAGGGTGACGATGCGCACATGATCGGGTTCGGGCCAGTTGAAGGCGCTGCCCTGGACGAGCAGGATCTTCTCCTGGAGCAGCAGGTCGAGCACCATCTGTTGGTCGTCCTGGATGTTGAAGACCTTGGGGTCCAGGCGCGGGAAGGCGTAGAGCGCGCCCTTGGGTTTGGTGCAGCTGACCCCGGGAATGGCATTGAGCTTGTCAAAGGTGATGTCGCGCTGGGCGAGCAGCCGGCCGCCAGGCAGGATCAGGTCGTTGATCGACTGATAGCCGCCCAGGGCGGTCTGGATGGCATGCTGGGCCGGGACGTTGGCACACAGACGCATCGAGGCAAGCATGGTCAGCCCCTGGATGAAGTCGCCGGCACGCTTCTTGGCCAGCGTGCCCGAGAGCGTCATCCAGCCGCTGCGAAAACCGGCGCAGCGGTAGCTCTTGGAGAGCCCGTTCATGGTCACCACCAGCTGGTCCTCGGAGGCCAGGGCACCGGTGGCGACATGCTCGACCCCATCGTAGAGGATCTTGTCGTAGATCTCGTCGGAGAACACCACCAGGTCGTGTTCCCGGGCGATGTCGAGCAGCTCGCTGACGACCTCCGGGGGATAGACGGCTCCGGTAGGGTTGTTGGGATTGATGATGACGATGGCTCGGGTATGGCTCGTCACCTTGGCGCGGATATCGTCCATGTCCGGCGCCCAGTCGGACTGCTCGTCGCACAGGTAGTGCACGGCGCGGCCGCCGGAGAGGTTGGCTGCCGCCGTCCACAGCGGATAGTCGGGAGCCGGGATCAGCAGCTCGTCGCCATCGTTGAGCAGCGCCTGCAGCGCCATCACGATCAACTCGGAGACGCCGTTGCCAATGTAGATATCCTCGATGCCGACGCCGGGGATCTCCTTGCGCTGGCACTCCTGCATGATCGCCTTGCGTGCCGAGTAGAGCCCCTTGGAGTCGCAATACCCCTGGGCGGTGGGCAGGTTGCGCATCACGTCCTGAAGGATTTCTTCGGGCGCTTCGAAGCCGAATGGCGCCGGGTTGCCGATGTTCAGCTTGAGGACTCGCTGGCCTTCGTCCTCCAGACGCTTGGCATGTTCGAGCACCGGGCCGCGGATGTCGTAGCAGACGCTGTCGAGCTTGTGCGATTTATTGAGCGGGGCAGTATCCATGTCGTGCTTCCAGGGGTGTCCAGGTATGGCCGGAATGTCGGGCTCTTGAGGGCGAGGCTTGCCGCTTATTCGGCGCTCGCGTCCGGGTCGGCGTCTTCTACTTCTTCGGGTGCCGGAATGTCGGCGGGTGTCTCCAGGGTCAGGCGCCCCAGCTTGCCGTCGCGAAGCTCGTGCAGCAGCACTTCGGCCCCACGATGAAGATCCACTTCGCCGCCGGCACGCAGTCCGCCGCGCTTGCCGGCGATGGCCGCCAGGATGGCGTGACCGTCGAAGCCGGCCTGTGCCAGCAGGTCGGGGCCGGGGGCACCATCGGCCTCGATGCGTTCGGCCTCGGGATTCGGCCGGTAGACCGGCAGCTCCTTGAGCTTGAAGCGACTCGAGAGGGCATTGGGGTAGCGTCTGGCGAGCTCTGCCGCCGTGACGATCGCGACATCCACGTAGTCGATGGCAGTGTCGCGGATCGCGCCGCTGGCGGCCAGTCGGTAGGCGCTGGCCTGATCTTCGATCTTCGGCCACAGCACGCCCGGGGTGTCGATGAGGGCGACCTGGCCGGCGATGCGGACCTTCTGCTGGCGCTTGGTGACGGCCGGTTCGTTGCCGGTCTTGGCGATGGTACGCCCGGCCAGGCCATTGATCAGTGTCGACTTGCCGACGTTGGGAATGCCCATGACCATGACGCGCACGTCGCGGTCGGCCCGGACCTGACCGGCCAGTTCATGGCACAGCTTGGGAACGCGCTTGAGCTCCCGGGCCTGGGTGGTGGTTACGGCCAGCGCGCGAACCTCGGGCTGGGCATCGAAGTGGTTCGTCCATTCGCGGGTGCGCTCGGGGTCGGCGAGATCGGCCCGGGAGAGGACCTTGAGCACCGGCTTGTGGCGGGTCAGGCTCGCCAGCATGGGATTGGCGCTGGAGTAGGGCAGGCGGGCGTCGAGCACTTCGATCACGACGTCGATTTCCGGCAGCGCCTCGAGAATCTGGCGGCGCGCCTTGTTCATGTGTCCCGGGTACCAGCCGAGCATCGGCCCCTCCTGCTTGCCTTGTAGCGGTGAAAACGCGAAAACGGCCGACCATCATAGCAGATGACCGGCCGTCGCAGGGGCCGCCTTCATTCGCCGGAGTGGAAGCTCAGGGCCACTGAGTTGATGCAGAAACGCTGCCCGGTGGTCTCCGGTGGGCCATCGGGAAAGACGTGGCCGAGATGGGCGTTGCAGCGTGCACAGGTTACCTCGATGCGTTGCATGCCGTGGCTGTTGTCGGGCTGCTCCTCCACACACTCCGAGGAGAGTGGCCGGTCGAAGCTTGGCCAGCCGCAGCCGGCCTCGAACTTGTGCTCATTCTCGAACAGGGGAGCGTGACAACACACACAGTGGTAGATGCCATGTTCCTCGGTGACCTGGTAGTCACCCGTGAAAGGACGTTCGGTGCCCTTTTCGCGAGTGACGTGGTATTGCTCCGGGGTGAGCTGCTCGCGCCACTCGGCGTCGCTCTTCTCGATTTTCTTGCGCATGGGCGGTCTCCTCGTCGTGCCTGCCTGTCTATTGTGACATTCAAGTCGGTCTTTTTTTCCAGTCAGCATCGCCAACGTTGGGTTGATAATCAACGGGATGGGTGTCGGGGTTGACTCTTTTCGAGGCGCTGAGTAATATACGCGCCACCTCGACGAGGCGAGCGACACGTCCCATTCGTCTAGTGGTCTAGGACACCGCCCTTTCACGGCGGTAACAGGGGTTCGAACCCCCTATGGGACGCCACTCGACTCATCAAGGTACCGGAGTGCGGGAATAGCTCAGTGGTAGAGCATCGCCTTGCCAAGGCGAGGGTCGCGAGTTCGAATCTCGTTTCCCGCTCCAGGTTTTCGACATGGAAACCGATGCGTCCCATTCGTCTAGTGGTCCAGGACACCGCCCTTTCACGGCGGTAACAGGGGTTCGAACCCCCTATGGGACGCCACCTTCCGGTGCTCGACAGTGCGAAGCGCGGGAATAGCTCAGTGGTAGAGCATCGCCTTGCCAAGGCGAGGGTCGCGAGTTCGAATCTCGTTTCCCGCTCCAGGTTTTCGACATGAAAGCCGATGCGTCCCATTCGTCTAGTGGTCCAGGACACCGCCCTTTCACGGCGGTAACAGGGGTTCGAACCCCCTATGGGACGCCACCTCGCAATGCCGACACACCACAATATGCGGGAATAGCTCAGTGGTAGAGCATCGCCTTGCCAAGGCGAGGGTCGCGAGTTCGAATCTCGTTTCCCGCTCCATTATTTCGTTGCCCCAGTTTCAGTGAATCAAGCAAGCGGTGCCAGGGCTCGAGACGCGATCTGGTAGGCTGGTTCGATCGAATCGTTCCTGCTGCGGCGTTCACGTTTTCTTCTTCGGTATCCCATCGTCAAGCCTGACGCGTCATCGTCGTCATCCGCATTCCGCCGCGGTGCGACCTGTTGCATGCAACCGGTATTGTTTGCGGGCTACTTGAATCGATGATGACATGCCCCCATGTCATCGGGCTTCGGTGACATCCACCCAGCTTCGAAGGATCGCTCATGGCCGAACCGGCGCTGTCCATCCGTGGTCTGACCAAGGTCTACGGCAATGGATTCCAGGCCCTCAAGGGCATCGACCTCGACGTTGCCCAGGGGGATTTCTATGCCCTGCTGGGCCCCAATGGCGCGGGCAAGTCGACCACCCTGGGGGTGGTCTGCTCGCTGGTACAGAAGACCGACGGCAAGGTGTCGATCTTCGGTATCGACATCGATACCGATTTCGCACGTGCCAAGTACCACCTCGGTGTGGTGCCCCAGGAATTCAACTTCAATCAGTTCGAGAAGGTCATCGACATCATCCTGGCCCAGGCCGGGTATTATGGCATGTCGCGACGCGAGGCATTGCCACGGGCCGAGCAGCTATTGCGTGACCTGGGCCTGTGGGACAAGCGCAACGGCAGTGCTCGCATGCTGTCCGGCGGCATGAAGCGACGCCTGATGATCGCTCGTGCCTTGATGCACCGCCCCAGGCTGCTGATCCTTGATGAGCCGACGGCCGGCGTGGATATCGAGTTGCGGCGCAGCATGTGGGAATACATGCGGTATATCAATGAGGTGGAGGGGACGACCATCATCCTGACCACCCACTATCTGGAAGAAGCCGAGAGCCTGTGCCGCCATGTCGGCATTATCAACCATGGGCGTATCGTCCGTGACACCAGCGTGCGTGATCTGCTCGCCGAGCTGAATACCGAAACCTTCCTGTTCGACCTGGCCCATCCGGTCGAGCAGGCGCCGCATGTCGAGGGCTTCGAGGTCCGTCAGGTGGACGAGGCCCAGCTCTCGGTGATGGTGCATCGCGGCCAGCGACTCAACGACGTCTTCGAGGCGCTGGGGGAGCAGGGCATCGAGGTGATGTCGATGCGCAACCGGGCCAACCGGCTGGAGGAGATGTTCGTCTCCATGGTGGAAGAAGGCCAGGGCGCCACTGACCAGGACACGGAGGTACGCGGATGAATGCCACACAGACCGCCATCGCGCTATGGACCCTGGTGATCAAGGAGATCAAGCGATTCACGCGGATCTGGCCGCAGACGCTGCTGCCGCCGTCGATCACCATGGCGATGTACTTCATCATCTTCGGCAACCTGATCGGCTCGCGCATCGGTGAGATGGACGGTTACTCCTACATGGATTTCATCGTCCCCGGCTTGATCATGATGTCGGTGATCACCAACAGCTATTCCAACGTGGCCTCCAGCTTCTTCTCCAACAAGTTTCAGCGCAGCGTGGAGGAGATGATGGTCTCGCCGATGCCCAACTGGGTGATCCTCGCGGGCTTCATTCTGGGCGGCATGGCGCGGGGACTCGGTGTCGGCATCATCGTCACCGTCGTGTCGTTGTTCTTCACGCGCATCGAGGTGGCGCATCCGCTGCTGACCGTCGGCGTGGTGGTGCTCACCGCGGCGCTGTTCGCCACGGGCGGCTTCATCAACGCCCTGCTGGGCAAGAAGTTCGATGACATCTCCATCGTGCCGACCTTCGTGCTGACGCCGCTGACCTACCTCGGCGGGGTGTTCTACTCGATCTCGCTGCTGCCGGCCTTCTGGCAGGGCGCCTCGATGCTCAACCCCATCCTCTACATGGTCAACGTCTTCCGTTATGGCTTTCTTGGCGTTTCCGACATTCCGGTGGGCTGGGCGCTGGCCGCCATCCTTGGCTTCATCGTGGCGCTGTTCGCCGTGGCGTTGTGGATGCTGGAGAATGGCAAGGGGATCCGCAGCTGATGAACGACCGTCCCGACTCCCTGGCCGATGCGCCCCTGGGGCGTGAGTCCGCTTATCCCGAGCAGTATGATGCCGGATTGCTCTATCCCATCGAGCGCGCCATCAATCGTGCCCCGCTGGGCATCGAGGAGGACGCCTTGCCGTTCGTCGGCGAGGATGAATGGCATGCCTTCGAGCTGTCGTGGCTCAATGCCAGAGGCAAGCCGATCGTCGCCGTGGCACGCTTCCGGCTGCCGGCGTCCTCGCCGCGACTGATCGAGTCCAAGTCATGGAAGCTCTATCTCAATGGTTTCAACCAGAGCCGCTTCGCCTCGACCGAGCGCGTGGTTCGGGTCCTGGAACACGATCTTTCCGAGGCGGCCGGCGCCCCGGTCGGGGTCGAGGTCTTCGGTGTCGATGACCCGGTGCTGACACCACGCGCCCTGCCTGGAGAGAGTATCGACGAGCAGGATATCGAGATTGCCGACTATACCCCCAGCGCCGAGCATCTGACGGTGGGGGAGGTGATCGTCGAGGAGACCCTGCACTCGCACCTGCTCAAGTCGAATTGCCCGGTGACCGGTCAGCCCGACTGGGGCAGCGTGATGATTCGCTATCGGGGCCCGAAGCTGGATCGCGAGGGGCTACTGCGTTATCTGGTCGGCTATCGCCAGCACCAGGACTTCCATGAGCACTGCGTCGAGCACATCTTCACCGATCTGATGGCGAGGGCCAGGCCCGAGCGGTTGCTGGTGCTGGCACGCTATGTGCGCCGCGGTGGTCTCGATATCAGTCCCTGGCGGGCTACACCGGGCGAATGGCCGCCATCGCCGTTGCGCCTGGCCCGGCAGTGATCGAGCGCACACAAGGGCCGAGTCGAACTGGTAAAGTGTCGAGAGCTCTTCTCGTTGCTGACTGCTTTTTCGATTACGTAAGGAATGCGCGATGGATGCAATGACGCTGCTGCACGAACGTGGCTCCATGGGCAAGCTGACGGGGCCGGCGCCCTCGGCCGAGCAGCTCGACGCCTTGTATCGGGCCGCGCTGCGCGCCCCGGATCACAAGGAACTGCGGCCCTGGCGCTTCGTGGAATTCTCCGGTGCCGGGCTCGAGCGTCTCGGCGAACTGTTTGCCGAGGCCGAGTTCCGCGAGAATCCGCATATCGATGACGCGGCCCTGAATGCTGCGCGCAAGAAACCGCTGCGCGCGCCGATGATCATCGCCGTGATTGCTCGCGTCACGCCGGACGAGCCCAAGGTGCCGCGCGTGGAGCAGGTGCTCTCCGCCGGTTGTGCCGCTCACGGCCTGTTGCTGGCGGCCCACGCCCAGGGGCTCGGTGCCATGTGGCGCACCGGGCGATACGCCTTCGATCCCACCGTGCGCAAGGGGCTCGGGCTCGACGAGCAGGACGAACTGGTCGGTTTCATCTACCTCGGCCAACTGGGTGGCCGACATCGCCCTCTGCCCGAACACGATCCCTCGGACTTCGTGGAGCGCTGGTCGTGAGCGAGCGCAGCATCGGTATCGCCCATCCACGTCTGCCGCTGCCTGAGCGGGGCGGGGAGGATGCCCCGGCCGTCTTCCTCGACTGGCTCTTCCAGGCAATACCGCTGGCGGGCCGGCTGGGTATACAGGGCATGGAGCGCGATGGTGATGCCCTGACCTGGCAGCTGGCACTGGCGCCCAGCCTGAACGACAAGGGCACCGGCTTCGGTGGCGCCCTGGCTGCCCAGACCACTCTGTTGGGCTGGTGCTGGGCCACGCTCTGGCTGCGTCGCCACGGTTACGACCGTGACGTGGTCGTGGCCGAATCGCAGCAACGCTTTCTTGCTCCTGTGACCGGTGACTATCGACTGATCTGCACACCCCAGGCGGAGGAGGCCAGCGTACGCCTTGCCGAGCGCATGGAACGCCGGGGCAAGGGACGCATCGCCCTCGTCCAGCGGCTCTGGTGTGGCGATACTCTCTGCCTCGAGGCCCAGGGCGACTACGCCGTGCTACCCGAGCGGCGCGCCTGACGCCGGCGTCGCCCGACAATCCGAAAACCGGCTTGCATTCGCGGACTTAAGTCGCTAGTATACGCGCCGTCCTTGAGAGAAAGAGGGCGCAATTCTCGGGCGTCGCGCCGCAGTGCCGAATTCGAGAATGACAATGCGGAGGGGTGTCCGAGTGGTCGAAGGAGCACGCCTGGAAAGTGTGTAAGTCGAAAGGCTTCGAGGGTTCGAATCCCTCCCCCTCCGCCAGAACAGCAGATCAAGCCGCCCGTCGAGGCGGCTTTTTCTTTTGAAGCTTTCCCACTTTGAGCTACATATAGTCAGTGCTTGGCTTTTCTAAGCCCTTCCAAGCAGCCTTTGGATTGTCCTTCTCGGGGCGCTGTGTCTGGAGCACTGTAGGTCGTCCTAGTGATGACAAGCCCAAGTCACGGGCGGGGTGTGGTGGATCTACCGGCCTAATGGTCGCGCTGGGTGAAGGAGAAGTTGCCAGAGTCCATCAATACCACCACAACTACTTCCGATTAATGGTGCCGGTCGTCGACGAATGACGGATTGAAGAGCACTGTCGGCCTAATGGTCGACAGTGCTCTTGGTCTATTCCATGTACTCTCCGATGGTTGCTTTCAACTGTTCTCTGTATTGAAATAAGTCACTGACAGACTGGATTTCGATACGGCTCTCATTCTTTTCATTGAAGAAACCAACTCGCTTTATCGATTTTGCATTGAAGTGGAATCGGCAGATGGGTTTTCGATTGTTATCATCTAGCAATACAGCGCAGTAGGACTTGGCATCTCTCATGACTACTCGGCTGATATCAACGTCCTCGGCGAGGATCGAGCGAACAATGTTGTAAGCATCGATTTCTTCCTGGGTGGTGATAATACCGTCGTCATCCGGCTGGGAAGCCTCAGAAGCGGGTTCTGGATCCGGTATGGCCTGACTGTCGATGTCGTTGTTGGCGAGTGCACCTCGTAGGCGCTGCGCGACCTGCTCCTTGATATAAAGTTTACCGGCTTCCTTGATGATGGGTGTGAAATCTTCGATGACTTGTCGAGTCTGGCGACCCTCATAGATCTTGCTGACGATGAATTTGACAAATTCTTCAGGAATGTCTTGGAAGACCCCAGAAATTTCCTGTTTGGCCAGGTTGGTATATTTGAGTCGGTTGGCAGTGCTGAGGATGGCATCAATATCGAAATTTGGTTTGGTAAACTTCCTTATTTCTTCGATATCCTGCTCATTGAAATCACTAAGATCGAAGGTGAAAAATGGCTGGGTGTCGAGTTTGTTTTGTGAGTCAAGGTCAGAATAGAAACGGTACTCGAAGCCATTAGTCAGGATGGCGAATTTAGCATCCGTGCAGGCGAAGTATCGATACAATTGACTATACTGAACGTTGGATAAGTTGGTCTCCAATGGTTTGCATTCCATGAGGATGGAAAGATTTCCATCCGCACGAATGGCGTAATCGACTTTTTCACCCTTCTTAGTGCCGACATCAGCGGTAAATTCTGGGATGACCTCTCGTGTGTCGAAAGGGTCGTATCCTAATGCACTTATGAAAGGGAGAACCAAGGCCGTCTTTGTGGATTCCTCGTTCTGGATGTGGCCAATTTGATCTTCCCCGCGGCGGGCGATGCTAGAAAGTTTCTCGCTAAGCTCCATGATGCCACCCTGCGTTATTAGTTGGTGGTGTTTTGTTTTGTAGTCCTGCATTACTCATCTTTGCAGAAACTCACCAAAAGGCCAAAGTCGAATCAGAGGCGGTGTGATGCCTTTGAGCCGCCCTTGGGGTTCCGGAGGCTCCGGCCGAGCCGGTGAGTGCTGCGAGGTTGAGCGGTCTCAGCCGGTCGACCAGTGGGCGGGGAGTCTGCGACAGTTGCTCGCTATTCGTTGATGGAGTCGCTCCAGTAGTGTCTGTTCTGTGCCGGGGAGGGCGATCGTCTCGAGGTCGGCGTGGGTGTCATCCAGAGTGGCCAGCATTCGCTCGGCCAGCCCGGTGCCTTGCTTGATGAAATAACGTGGATGGAAGCGCATCGAGCGGGCGAGTGATTCGAGGTGCGATGCCTCGATGTTGCCAGGCCGGTTCTCCCTGTTGACCTGGAAAGCGAAATGCCGTGACAAGCCGCGGTAGAGCGTGGTGCTCATCAGGTCATAGAAGGGTGCCAGCCGTGGCCCTGCTTCGGTGTACAGGAGGGAAAGGTTCTTGGCGTGGCTGTCGTTGTTGCCGATCAACAGGTTGAAGAAGAATCAGCCGGTTCGCGAGTTGCATGCAGAAGGTCTCGTTCAGTGCAGATCCCCATACACCGTTCAGGCGGCGAATGTCCGGCTTGAGAATATGGCTGGATGGGGCTGTCCCTCCGGGATGGCGGATTACCTTCCCACGAGATCGTGGTCATGGTAGACATCCAGCGCCTGGTCATTCGCCATATGGGGCGTTTCCCTTGCGTTGCACGATGACTTCGAGGCCCATGAGATCCAGCACGTCCAGGACTTTCTGCAATTGCAGCGTGGGCTTGCCGCGTTCCAGGTCCACGATGAAACGGTTGCCGGTGCCGGCCAGTCCGGCCAGGTCACTTTGCAGCAGTTCCTGTTCGGCACGGATCTGGCGGACCAGCTTGCCGAGGTCTTCGCTGTGTCGAACGTGTTCGCCAAGCGTCTTGGGTGGGGTGAAGTCAGCCATGGACGGTCCAGAATTGAGTTACCGATCGGTAATGTCGAGTGGGCCAGCTACTGCCATGGCAGCGGTCGACTCGCGGCCGGAAGGGGACGAGAATGAGGTAGGCGGTATCCTCTGACGGAAGGAGAGCTGATGTCTCATCAACATGATCATGGCGCCCATGGGGAGCACGACAGCCAGCGACGCCTGGGCTGGGCCATTCTGCTCACGGGGAGCTTCATGGTGGCCGAGCTGGTCGGTGGCGTGCTGTCGGGGTCGCTGGCGCTGCTCGCCGATGCGGGGCACATGCTCACCGATGCCGGGGCGTTGGCGCTGGCCCTGTTCGCCGCCTGGGTCAGTCGGCGTCCGGCCGATACGCGGCGCAGTTATGGGTATCATCGCGTTCAGGTGCTGGCGGCCTTCGTAAATGGGCTGACGCTGATCGCCATCGTCGTCTGGATTGCCATCGAGGCGATCCGCCGGCTGTTCGCGCCGATCGCCGTGGCTGGAAGTACCATGCTGGTGATCGCCGGGCTCGGGTTGGTCGTCAACCTGGTGGTTTTCGCCATTCTGCACATGGGGGATCGCGAGAACCTCAATATTCGCGGTGCGGCCCTGCATGTGCTGGGCGACCTGCTGGGGTCGGTGGCCGCGATCGTTGCCGCCGTGGTGATACTACTGACCGGCTGGACGCCGATTGACCCCTTGTTGTCGTTGCTGGTGGCGGCGCTCATCTTGCGCAGCGCCTGGAAGTTGACGCGGGAGTCCGGGCATATCTTGCTGGAAGGCACGCCGGAAGGTTTGGATGTGGAGCGGGTCAAGCGTGAACTTGCCGAGCAACTGCCGGAGGTCCGCGATGTGCATCATGTGCATGCCTGGTCACTGACGCCGGGGCGCCATCTGATGTCGCTGCATGCGATTCTGGATGAGGAGGCGGACCAGGAGCGGGTGCTGGTCGAGATCAAGGCGATGCTGAGCGACGCCTTTGCCGTCGAGCACGCGACGATTCAGGTCGAGTCGTGGAAGGGCTGTGTCGATGAGGTCGGCCACTCATGATGGGCGGAGGTGCTGCCCATCATGAGCGAGGGAACGCTTATCCGGCAACGCCCTGGCTGCGCAGATAATCATCATAACTACCGCTGAAATCGACGATGCCGTCGTCTTTCATCTCGATGATGCGCGTGGCCAGCGAGCCGACGAACTCTCGGTCGTGGCTGACAAAGATCAGTGTGCCGGCATAGTGTTCCAGTGCCAGGTTGAGTGCTTCGATGGATTCCATGTCCAGGTGGTTCGTGGGCTCATCCATGACCAGCACATTGGGTTGTTGCAGGATGAGCTTGCCGAACAGCATGCGCCCCTGCTCGCCACCCGAGATGACCTTCACCGACTTGCCGATCTCATCGTTGGAGAACAGCATCCGTCCCAGGGCGCCACGTACGGTCTGCTCGCCGCCGGTCGTCCACTGCTGCATCCATTCGAACAGCGTCTCGCCGCCGTCGAAATCCGCCGCGTGGTCTTGCGCGAAGTAACCGACCTCGGCGGCATCGGTCCATTTCACTTCGCCGGCGTCGGGTGGCATCGTGCCCATCAGGCAGTTGAGCAGGGTGGTCTTGCCGATGCCATTGGGCCCGATGATAGCCACGCGCTCCCCTGCTTCGATGCGCAGGCCAAGGCGCTCGAACAACACATTGTCGCCCCACGCCTTGGTGAGATCCTCCACTGCCAGGGCGTGGCGGTGAATCTTCCGGTTCTGCTCGAAGCGAATGAAGGGACTGACGCGCGAGGAGGGCTTGACCTCCTCGAGCTGAATCTTGTCGATCTTGCGCTGGCGCGACGTCGCCTGCTTGGCCTTGGAGGCATTGGCCGAGAAGCGGCTGACGAATTGCTGCAACTCGGCAATTTCCGCCTTCTTCCTGGCATTCTCGGCATGCAGGCGTTCGCGCGCCTGGGTGGCGGCGGTCATGTACTCATCATAATTACCGGGGAACAGCCGCAGCTCGCCGTAGTCCAGGTCCGCCATGTGGGTACAGACACTATTCAGGAAGTGGCGGTCGTGGGAGATGATGATCATGGTCGATGAGCGTGCCTTGAGGATGTCCTCGAGCCAGCGAATCGTGTTGATATCGAGGTGGTTGGTCGGCTCATCGAGCAGCAGTACGTCGGGGTCGCTGAACAGCGCCTGGGCCAGCAGCACGCGGAGTTTCCAGCCCGGCGCGACAACGCTCATCGGCTGGTCGTGCTGTTCGAGGGGAATGCCCAGGCCCAGCAGCAGCTCGCCGGCACGGGCCTCGGCGGTATAGCCGTCGAGCTCGGCGAAGCGCACTTCGAGATCGGCGACCGCCATGCCATCTTCTTCACTCATCTCGGCCTGCGAGTAGATGCGCTCACGCTCCGCGGTGACGGCCCAGAGCTCCTCGTTGCCCATGATCACGGTGTCGATGACACGCTCATTCTCGAAGGCGAACTGATCCTGGCGCAACTTGCCCAGACGCGTGCTGGCATCCTTCATGACCTGGCCGCTGGTAGGCTCCAGATCGTCGCCGAGAATCTTCATCAAGGTCGACTTGCCGCAGCCATTGGCGCCGATCAGGCCGTAGCGATGGCCCTGGCCGAATTTGACGGAAACGTTTTCGAACAGCGGCTTGGGGCCAAACTGCATGGTGATGTTGGCGGTAGAGAGCACGGCGGAAAATCTCGCGGGAGGATCATGAATGAGAGACCTCGGCCGACACCGGAAGCGGTTTGGACCAAAGTAGAGGGCGCATTGTACGCGCCGGAACACGGGACTATCTACACGCCTCATTGCCTATCCCAATGCCTGTCGAGCCGAAAGGTTCGGCTCGGGCCGTCTCCGCGGCAGGCTCATGCCTTTACCTTGAGCAGTTCGCCCCAACGAGTGGTATAGCGCGATGAAAGGTTGCCGCAGCGCAACTTCCAGGGGGCGTTGGCGGTGGGGAGACCGAAGCTGATGGTGTTGCGCCCCATGCGTCGATTCAGGGTATCCAGCGTGGTCATGAGGCGCTCGTTGCGTGGGTGTTCAGTGTCGTCGGTGGTATCCAGCAGCGAGAGCTGGTGGTGCTCGGTGTCCAGCAGGTCGAGCAGCATCACGCCGGCTTTCATGTAGCGGTAACCGGGACGGTGAATGCGAGCCAGCGCCCGTCGGGCGGTCGCGATGATGGGGCGGCTGTCGTTGGTGGGATGGGGTAGTGCGACGACGAGTTCGGGCGTGTGCTGAGGCTGGTCGTGACGGTGTCGATTGGTTTTGAGGAAGACGTACAGGGCGCAGGCCAGGCTACGTTGGTGCCGCAGTTTCTCGGCGGCGTGCTGGGCATGCTGGGTGATGGCTTCGCGCAGATGCTGCCACTCGCCGGTGGCGCGACCGAAGGAGCGAGAGACCATGATGCGCCGGCGCGCCTCGTCGTCCTGCATGGCGATGCAACTGATGCCACGCAACTCGAGGATGGTGCGTTCGAGCACCACGGAATGATGACGGCGCAGGGTCTTGGCATCGGCATTTCGCAGATCCCAGGCGTTGCGCAGTCCCAGCAGCGCCAGGCGTTCGGCCAGGCGACGGCCCAGTCCCCAGATATCGCCGATTGGCGTGTGACGCAGGAGGTATCGTGTCTCGTCGCTATCGGCGGTAAGGATACAGACGCCCTGATACGCGGCGGACGACTTGGCCATATGATTGGCGAGCTTGGCGAGGGTGTGGGTGGGGCCTACACCGACGCACACGGGCAGGCCGGTGTAGCGCCGCACGTCATCGTACAGTGAGCGCGCCTGGCGCGTCAGTGCCGCATCGTCGAGGCCCTCGAGCCGCACGAACATCTCGTCGATGGAGTAGGGTTCCACCTCATCGACGCCCTCCTCGAGCACCATCCTGACGCGCGCCGACATGTCGCCGTAGAGTTCGTAGTTGGAAGACAGCAGGTGGATCTCGCCACGCTGCAAGCAGGGTTGCAGCCTGAAGGCCGGGGTGCCCATCTCCACGCCCATGGCCTTGAGTTCGGTGGAGCGGGCGATGACACAGCCATCGTTGTTGGACAACACGCCGACGGGCCGTCCTTCCAGGCTCGGCTGGAAGACGCGCTCGCAGCTCACGTAGAAGTTGTTGCAGTCGACCAGTCCGATCATAGCGGGAACTCGTGGATGACCGAACGCACCACGCCCCATATCTGGAGGCTTCGCTCATTGATCGGGATGGGAGCGTGGTCAGGATGTCCGGAACAGAGAAAAGCGCGTCCGTGGCGCTGCTCGAGGCGTTTGACGAGGATCTCGCCGTCGATCGGGGCGACGACGATATGCCCGAAGCAAGCCGACACCGCGCGGTCCACGACCAGGATATCGCCGTGATGGATGGAATGGGCTTGCATGCTGTGCCCCTCCACGCGCATGAAGAAGGTCGCGGCAGGATGTTTCACCAGGCATTCGTTGAGATCCAGGGTGCGCTCGGCGTAGTTCTCCGCTGGCGAGGGAAAGCCGGTCAGGCCCGCCCGTGCGGCGGTCGACGGAAAGGCACCGGGGCGCAAGGGCGGTGTATGCAGGGTGGTGTCAGGCATGGTGTGGCACCTGATATGTATTTATATACAGTATCGGGTGGAAGAAAGAGGAAGGCAAGTCCGTTGGAGCATCACCGATATGTGGAGAAAGGCTGATGTCGTGGCGCCGAATGCCATCATCGATGATCAGGGATGTCTTACAGAAGTTGCATGAATTGGCGTTCAGAAGAGTTGCCTGAGGTGCGTCATGTTCAAGGTGTGACGCAGCGTCGGTCGTGCGTGCTGCCCCTCCTTCTCGGCTCGCTCTCAAGCTCTGCGTCGCGCTTGGCCCCCGTCCGGACAGGACGGGGGCCTTTTTGCTTTCAGACGCCCTTCAACGGGGGCTGGTTGCGTTTCCTTCAACCTCTGCTTAACTTCGTTATTGCTGATACAACAAAACAGGAGACACCGATGAAGCCCTCGATGCTGGCCATGGGATTGGCATATGGCGTGCTCACCACGGTGGCGCATGCCGCTCCGCACCAGGAAGTGCACGATGCCGTCGAGCAACAGCAACAACCGTTACTGCAGACCTTGGAAACGCTCGTCAACATCGATTCTGGAACGGGCTTTGTCACCGGCCTGAACAAGGTGGAGACGTTGCTCACCGAGCGTCTGGAAGCCCTCGGTGCTGAGGTGGAGACTTACCCCGCCGAGGCCTACGGCGGCAACACTCTGGTGGGGCGCCTTCAGGGGAATGGCGATAGCCACATCATGTTGATGATCCACTACGACACCGTCTTCGGCGAGGGAACCGCCGAGGAACGCCCCTTCCGCATAGAGGAGAACCGCGCCTATGGGCCGGGAGTGGGAGATGCCAAGGGCGGCGTCGCTGTCATCCTGCACAGTCTGGAGGCGCTGGAGACACTAGGGTTCGACGACTATGGCCAGTTGACCGTGGTCTTCAATCCCGATGAGGAAAAAGGGTCGCTCGGTTCTCGTGATCTGATCCGGAAACTGTCTGCCGAGCAGGATGCGGTGTTGGTGTTTGAACCGACGTTCAGTGAGGGGGAAACCGATGCCGTGACAGTTGTCACCAAGGGTATCAACTACGCTTTTCTCGAGGTGAACGGTCGATCCTCCCATGCCGGTGGCGCACCGGAGGAGGGGCGTAACGCTGTCATGGAGCTCTCCCACCAGTTGCTGCAATTGAAGGATCTCGGTGACCCGGACAAGGAGACCACGCTTAACTGGACAATCGTCGAAGGTGGCAGCAAGCGCAATATCATTCCTGAGCAGGCTCGGGCTGAAGGTGATATGCGCTACTTTGATAGCAGTGAATACGAGCGTGTCCTGAACGAGGCTCGGGATATCATCGAGAACCAGTTGATCGATGATACCGACGTGGAGTTCCGGCTCGAGAAGGGGCGTCCGCCCTTACCCTCCAATCCCCAGACCAAAGCCCTTGCCGAGCAGGCTCAGCAGATCTACCGGGAGCTCGATCGGGAACTGCAGGCCGTCGAGATCGGTGGTGGCACTGATGCGGCCTATGCCTATCATGCCGATTCCTCAACCCCGGCCGTGCTGGAGTCCCTTGGGCTGGCGGGAGGACGCTATCACAGCGATGAGGAATTCGTGCTGGTCGACAGTGTGGTGCCCCGACTCTACCTGACGACACGCATGATCATGGAGCTCTCCGATACCGAGGTGAGCGACTGAGCGGGGAAACCTGGCGCCCACCTTCGGTGGGGGCTTCCTGCCGAGGGTCTCTCACCCACTCTCGACGCCGTACCTTCTGCTTTTTTTGCTTTCTCCGACTAGGGCACCGCTTCACCCCAGCAGCAGGGCGCCGTAGCCGATGCCGAAGCACACGACCAGGGCGGGATGTACTCGGGTCAGCGTGAGCAGCAGGGCGGCGACCCCGCCGATGATGGCGGTATGCAGCCAGCCGAGGGTGTCGAGTCCCTCGTCCAGGAAAGACCAGGTCAGATAGGCCATCAGCACCATTACCACCGGGCGGGCCCATTGGCTCATGGCTTTGACTCGAGGCGAATGCCGATAGCGGTAGAGCGTGCCGAGGGCGGCCAGCATCAATATCAGCGAGGGGGCGACCGTGGCCAGCACGGCGATCAATGCACCGGGCACGCCGGCCACGTCGTGCCCGATGTAACCGGCCATCTTGGTGGCGATGGGGCTGGGCAGGGCATTGCCCAATGCCAGGGTCTCGGCAAAATCCTGTGAGGTCATCCAGCCGTAGCGGCCGACTACCTCGTTCTCGATCAGCGGGATGATGGCAGGGCCGCCGCCGTAACCGACGATGTTGGGCACGAAGAAGGCCAGGAACAGTTGCCAGTAGATCATCGGGAGGGCTCCTCGGCTGAGGTTCGGCGCATGGGACGCAACAGAGCGGCGACCAGGATGGCGCCGATCACCAGGCCCGGATGCAGGCCCAGACCATAGATCAGGCCGCCAGCGGCGACCCCGAGGATCACGGTGGCCAGCCAGCCGAGCCCGGCCCGGGACTTGACGAAGAAGTCGAACGTCAACTGGGCCATCATGACCATCACCACGGGAACCACTCCCTGGCCCATGCCCTGGACCCAGTGCTGGTCGCCGTATCGGGCGTAGAGGCCCAGCAGGGCAATCATCGCCAGGATCAATGGCACGGTGACGGCGACCACCGCATTGATGGCGCCCAGCGGCCCGCCCACGCGATAGCCAATGTAGCCGGCCATCTTGGTGGCGATGGGGCCGGGCAGGGTATTGCCGATGGCCAGTACGTCGGCGAAGTCGTTATCGTCCAGCCAGGCGTGGCGCTGGACCGCTTCCCGACGGACCAGCGGAATCATCGAAGGACCGCCGCCGAAGCCGAACAGGCCGACGCGCAGGAAGGCCATGAAGAGTCGAATCTGCCGTTGCCACATGGTCACAGCACCGCAATGCTGGCGTCGGTACGCGGCTCGGTACCCCCGCTGTAAACGCCGGTGTCAGGATCGCGCAGGATGACCTGGCCACGCCCGAAACTGCGTTCGTCGTGGGCGATTCGCATGTCGTGGCCGCGTTCGGCCATGGCGCGGACCAGATGCGCCGGGTAGCCGCGTTCGATGCCGATGCGTCGCTCGCCCAGCCATTGCCAGCGTGGTGCATCGAGTGCGGCCTGGGGGTTGAGGCCGAAGTCGACCAGGTTCATCACCACCTGCACATGCCCTTGAGGCTGCATGTAGCCGCCCATCACGCCGAACGGGCCGAGCGCCTTGCCGCCTCGGGTCAGAAAGCCGGGGATGATGGTGTGGTAGGTCTTCTTGCCGGGTGCCAGATAGTTGTCGTGATTCGGGTCGAGGCTGAAGTCGTGGCCGCGATTCTGCAGGGCGATGCCGGTGCCGGGTACTACCACGCCCGAGCCGAAGCCGTGATAGTTGCTTTGGATGTAGGACACCATGTTGCCCTCGGTGTCGGCGGTGGCCAGGTAGACCGTGCCGCCGGCAGGTGGCGTGCCGGGCTCGGGCGTCAGGGCACGGTCGCCGATCAGCCGGCGGCGCGACTCGATGTAGGCGTCGCTCAGCAGGGCCTCGACGGATTGGCTCATGTGCTCGGCTTGGGTGATGTAGGCCTGGCCATCGGCGAAGGCCAGCTTCATGGCCTCGAGCTGACGGTGCAGCACCTCGGGGGCATCGCGGTGTCCGGGCTCGAACCCCTCGAGCATGCGCAGCGCCATCAGGGCCACCAGACCTTGCCCGTTGGGTGGAATCTCCCAGACATCGACGTCGCGGTAGCGTGCCGAGATGGGCGCGACCCATTCCGGTCGGTAATCGGCCAGATCTTCGGCGCGCAGGTAGCCCCCCGTGCGGCGCGAGAAGGCGTCGATACGCTCGGCGAGCTCGCCGCGATAAAAGCTTTCGGCGCCGGTCTCGGCGATGCGTTCGAGCGTGGCGGCCTGGTCGGTGCAGCGGTGCCATTCGCCGGCTCGGGGCGCCCGACCGGCCGGCGTGAAGGTTTCGAACCAGGCCTGCGTCGCCTCGCCTTCCAGGTGACGACGGAAGGTGGCCTCGTCGCGTTGCCACAGGCTGGCGATCACCGGCGAGACCGGAAAGCCTTCGTGGGCCAGACGGATGGCGGGTGCCAGCAGGCTGGCGAAGTCGAGCTTGCCGAAGCGTCGTGACAGCTCGGCCCAGGCGGAGGGTGTGCCGGGCACGGTAACCGGTGTCCAGCCATGCAAGGGCATTGCGGTGTGTCCGGCGGCGGTCACGGCTTCCGGTGTCAGCGCGGCCGGTGCGTTGCCGCTGGCGTTGAGGCCATGCAGGTGGCCATTGCCGGCATCGTCGCTGGCGATCCACACCAGGGCGAAGGCGTCGCCGCCAATGCCACAGCCGGTGGGTTCGACGACGGTTAAGGCCGCTGCCGTGGCGATGGCGGCATCCACGGCGTTGCCTCCCTGGGCCAGAATGTCGCGTCCCACCTGGCTGGCCTGCGGCTGAGAAGCCGCCACCATGCCGTGACGTGCATAGGTGAGACTGCGCTGCGAGGCATAGGGCGTGGTGGCGGAAAAGGAGGTCGGCATATTATCTCCAGGTATCGAGGTGGCGCCTTGTATGGACCGTGATCAGGAATTGGTGTCGCTTGTGGCGACAGGGCGCCCCTGCGCCAGTCCACTGATCACATAGAAGAGCGAAAACAGGATCGTGGTATAACAGAGGATGGCGTAGACGAAGAACTCGGCGGTGGCCACGCCCAGGGTGGCGGCGGTGAAGGCCCCGGTCACGCCCCAGGGAACAAGGGGAGAGAGGGTGGTGCCGGTGTCTTCGAGAATACGCGAAAGGTTCTTGGGATCACTGCCACTGGCGGTAACGAGAGGACGCAGCAGCGGGCCGAGCAGGGAGAAGGTCACGTAGTAGCTGCCCGTCAGCAAAAAGGCGGTTCCATGCAGCGCCATGGCACCGCCGAGCACCTGGCGGCGCCCGGCATGGCGGCGGGCCAGCATTTGCACGGCGGCGTCCAGGGTGCCGGCGCTCTTGAAGGGGGCGCCCAGCACGGCGGCGGCAATCAGTACGGCGACAGTGGACATCATGCCCTGCAGGCCGCCGCGCGATAGCATGTCGTCGACCATGGAGATGCCGCTGTCCGCGCGAAAGCCGGTGTTCAGGGCTTCGCCCACCGCCGACAGCGAGGCACCCTGGACGAGCATGGCGATCAGCGCCCCGCTCAGGATGCCGAGGAAGAAGGAGGGCAGGACCGGCTTGCGCAATAGAATGCAGGCAAAGACGACCAGTGGGGGCAACAGGGTCACAGGCGTCAAGAAGAAGTCGGCATGCAGGGCCTGCAGGATGACTTGGGTATCGCCGGAGATGCCCCCGTTGGTGGCCGCCATGCTGCCCAGCCAGGCATAGATGATGAGCGCCAGGCCGTAGGCGGGCAGGGTGGTGTACAGCATATGCTTGATATGCGTGATGATATTGACCCCGCAGACGGCCGATGCCATGACCGTCGTATCGGAGAGCGGCGAGAGCTTGTCGCCGAAGAAGGTACCGGTGACGATGGCGCCCGCGGCATAGCCCGGCGGGATGTCCAGGCCGATGGCAACCCCCATCAGGGCTACGCCGATCGTGCTCAGGGTCCCCCAGGACGTGCCGGCCATGATCGACATCATCGAGCATGACAAGCAGGCGACAACCAGGAACAGCGCCGGCGATAACGCCTCCAGCCCGATGGCGACCATGGACGGAATGGTGCCGGAGAGCATCCACACCCCCACCATCATGCCGACACTGATCAGAATCAGGATGGGCACCAGCATGGCATGGATGCCCGTCAGTAGGTCCTGTTCGATACGTTGCCAGTCGATGCCCCAGAGCAGGCAGAGTGCAATGGCATAGGCACCGGCGGCGATGAGGGCAATGGCCGTCGGTGTGTCCAGGGCGATGATGCCATAGAGCAGGATACCGACTGCACCGGCCAGCAGAATGAGATGATGGCGGCCGTCGAGAGGCTGTCGTTGCATGAGGCGCATGGGCATGACGCTTTGTCTTGTTTTGTCGGTTCGTGCCAAGCGAGGCGAACGTTCGCGGAGTGGCAGACGGTGACCTGCGTCGGCACGATAATCGTTGTTTTTAAAAAAATCGATTTTTCGGGATTCACTATGGCGCGAGAGTTGGATACCGTCAACCGAGGACGTACCCTGCGGGAGCCATCAGCCAGAGCGATACCATGAGTACACCGAACGTCAGTGGAACCGCTTCGCCCCCGTCGGGCGCCACTGCTGCCAGCCGGGTCTTCGAGGCTCTCAAGCAGGATCTGATTCGCGGGCGCTTCGCGGCCGGCGAGAAGCTCGCCATCGGCAGCTTGAAAACGCACTACCAGGTGGGCCTCAGTCCTTTGCGCGAAGCGCTCAATCGCCTGGCCGCCTATGGGTTGCTGGAGCAGGTCAATCAGCGTGGCTTCCGGGTGCCGCCCCTGAGGCTTGATGAGCTGGATGACATCGCCGACCTGCGCAGTCAGCTCGAGTGCATGGCCTTGACCCAGGCCTTCCAGAATGGCGATGCCGAATGGGAATCACAGCTGCTGGCGGCGCATCATCGGCTGCGTCGCGCCGATGAGCGGCCCGAGGATGTGGAGGCGTGGGAGCAGGCACACCTGCGTTTTCACCGGGCCTTGCTGGCGTCCTGCGGCTCGCCGTGGCTGTTGCGCTTCATCGAGCAGTTGCATGACCAGTTCGACCGTTACCGGCGTCTGGCGCCGCCGAATCCTGGCGTGCGCGAACGGCTCGACCGACAGCACGGTGAACTGGTGCAGCTGGCGATGGAACGACGCATAGAGCAGGCTCGGGCGCTGCTCGATGAACACATCGGCCTGTCACATGGCGTGGCGCGGGGTGCCTGCTCGGCACCTTGAGGACGGCACCGGAGCCTAGGCCATGGCGCCTTCACGGCCGTCGTGGTCGGGAGGCGGCTGGCTGGCCCATTCCATGGCGGCCTGCTTGTCGCGGATGCGGAAGGTCCGCATCTCCATGGAGCGGAACACATGGTTCTCGAGTCGCACCAGGTGACGGATCCAGTGCTTGTCACTGACCGTGGCGGCCCGGTAGTAGCGCCCCATGTCGCCGATCTGGGTCAGTCCGTAGCCGAGATCGCGAAGGAAGGCCGTGAAGGTCATCCAGCGGATGTCATCGATCTCGACATAGAGACTGATGCGTGGGTAGGCCTTCTTGGTCGATTCGATGGCATCGATGGCCCGCTGCAGGTCATGCGCGTCGACTCGCCCACTGACACGTATCGCCACGACATGAGCGGCACCCGAGGGCAATAATTCCAGCATGGTTCGATCCTCCTGGAGGGGCTTGACGTGCGCCAGCCACCAGGAAATGCCAGGGCGGTGGGCGGCGCGTGTCAATCGCCATGTAGTCGGTGCTTCCCACAGTATGGCACTGATCGGTTGACAGGCATGCCGGCGACGGGTTCCAGCTTGGCATTTCGCGACAGGGTCGGTGCAGCCCATCGCGTACGGATTTGTCTTCAGGTTGTTTTTGTTATGTTATAACGTTTAATATTTGGCGGCGCTGCCGTGTCGAATGAAGGAGAGACAACGATGAACCATGCCCATGGTCCGCTGCCCGTCACCGTATTGTCAGGGTTTCTGGGAGCAGGAAAGACCACCGTGCTCAACCGCATCCTGGCCAATCGCGAAGGACGACGTATCGCCGTGATCGTCAATGACATGAGCGAGGTAAACATCGATGCCGACCTGGTACGCGGCGAGGGACGTGGCGAAATCGCGTTGAACCGCGCCGAGGAGCGCCTGGTCGAGATGAGCAATGGCTGCATCTGCTGCACCTTGCGCGAGGATCTGCTGGAAGAGGTCGGGCGTCTGGCCCGGGAGGGTCGCTTCGATCAACTGGTGATCGAATCCACCGGGATTTCCGAGCCCCTGCCGGTGGCCGAGACCTTCACCTTCGAGGACGAACAGGGCCGCAGCCTGTCGGATGTGGCGAGGCTGGACACCCTGGTCACCGTGGTCGATGGCGTGAACTTTCTCGAGCAGTACCGTCGGGCCGATTCGCTAGAGGAAGCGGGGCAAAGCCTTGGCGAGGACGACGAGCGCAACCTGGCCGATCTGCTGGTCGATCAGGTGGAGTTCTGCAATGTGCTCTTGATCAGCAAGGTCGATCTGCTGGAGGCCGAACAGCTGGTGGAGCTGAAAGCCGTGCTGCGGGCACTCAATCCCCAGGCCGAGCTCATCGCCATGCGCCATGGCGACGTGCCGTTGGGCAAGGTGCTCGATACCGGCCTGTTCAGTTTCGAGCGTGCCAGCCAGGCACCCGGCTGGCTCAAGGAAATGCGCGGGGAGCACCAGCCGGAAACGGAGGAATACGGTGTCTCGAGCTTCGTTTACCGGGCGAGGCGTCCCTTCCATCCTCAGCGATTCTTCGATCAGCTGCACGAGCGAGGATTCGGCGACCGTCTGCTGCGTTCCAAGGGCTTCTTCTGGCTGGCCAGCCGGCCGCGCCATGCCGGCCAGTGGAGCCAGGCCGGCGGCATCGCGCACTACGGTCTGGCCGGCATGTTCTGGAAAGCCATTCCCGAGGCGCATTGGCCGACCGAGCCGACCTTTCGGCAACGCATCCTCGAAAAGTGGCAAGAACCATTCGGCGACATGCGCCAGGAACTGGTCTTCATCGGGCAGGAAATGGACGAGGACGCGATTCGGCGTGCCCTGGATGATTGCCTGCTCGACGACGAGCAATTGCAGGCAGGCCTCGATGCCTGGCTCGCCTTGCCCGATCCGTTTCCGAGCTGGGATGTCGTCGATGAGCGGGAGGCGTCATGATGCCGGAAACGCTCGAGGATGTGGCCGCAGGCCGCACGACGACGCGCGGTGTGTTGAACTGGGTCGGCATGGAAGGCATCGCCTTGCCGGTTCGCGTGGCCGAGCATCCCGTCGACGCGCGAGTGTCGGCGTCGGTCAGCCTGGACGATCCCGATGCCAAGGGCATCCATATGTCCCGGCTTTACCTGATGCTGGAGGAACTGGCGGAACGCGAGCTCGAGGTATCGAGGCTCTCCGGGCTGCTGGAAGGCTTCCTGGCGAGCCACGCCGACTTGTCCAGGCGGGCGCGGATCGCCCTGACGGGGGAGTTGACGCTACGACGACCGGCACTGATCAGCCCGCTGGCGGGCTGGAAGGGCTATCCCGTCGCGCTGCGGAGCTGGCGCGAAGGCAACAGTGTCGAAACACAGGTGGAACTGACGGTCGGCTATTCCTCGACCTGCCCTTGTTCGGCGGCCTTGGCACGCCAGCTGATCCAGCAGCAATTCGACCGTGACTTCGGCGGTGAGCCTCTCGATCATGCCGCGATACGCGACTGGCTTGGCGAGTCGCAGGGCATTCTGGCCACGCCCCATAGTCAGCGCAGCGAGGCACGGATCACGGTACGGCTTGCCCAGGGAGTCGATGCTCCTCCCTGGCTGGCCTTGATCGAGCGAGTCGAGCAGGCGCTGGGCACGGCGCTGCAGACGGCGGTCAAGCGCGTCGATGAACAGGCGTTCGCCCTGGCCAATGGCCAGAACACGATGTTCTGCGAGGACGCGGCGCGCCGATTGCACCAGGCGTTGAGCGAGGCGCCGGACATCACGGGATTCCACGTGCGGGTGGAACATGCCGAGAGCCTGCATGCCCATGATGCGGTGGCCGAGACACAGGCTGACTGGTGGTGGCGAGACTAAGCGGGTGTTGGCAGGTAGCTGTGCTCGACGACCCGCAAGGAGAACGGTGATCGGTGGCTTGCCGGGTATCGGCGAGCCGCCTATGTTGAGGCTGTGCCATACGAGAGGCAGGCCACAAGAGGTAGGTCGACATGCAGCCCAGAATCAGCATGATCACGCTCGGCGTCGACGATATCGAGCGGGCCGTACGTTTCTATGAGCAGGGGCTAGGTTGGCCAAGGCTCGAGTCACCGCCGGAAGTGGCCTTCTTCACCCTGAACGGCACCTGGCTAGGGCTTTACGGTCGTGAGGCCCTGGCCAAGGATGCCGGCCTGTCTGCGGGCGACAAGCCGGCGTTCGGCGGCGTGGCGCTGGCTCACAATGTGTCGAGCGAGGCCGAGGTGGATGCCGTGCTGGCGCGAGCGGTAGAGGCTGGCGCCCGTCTGGTCAAGCCGGGGCAGAAGGTCTTCTGGGGCGGCTATTCCGGTTACTTCGCCGACCCCGATGGCCATCTCTGGGAAGTCGCCCATAACCCCTTCGTGTGGATCGGTCCCGAAGATCGGTGAGCGGCCCCTATCCCGACAGCACGCTGGGCAGCCACAACGCTAGTTCGGGCCAGACGCTGATGATCAACGCCGCCAGGCACATCAGCGCAAAGAACGGCGCCGCCGCCAGGGCCACGCGGCTGATGCTCTCGCCGGTCAGCCCCTGGAGCACGAAGAGATTGAAGCCCACCGGCGGGGTGATCTGTCCGAGCTCGACCATGATCACCAGGAAGATGCCGAACCACAGCGGGTCATAACCGGCCTGGATGATGATGGGCAGGGTGATCGGCAGGCTCATCACGGTAATCGAGATGCCGTCCAGGAAGAGCCCGAGCAGGATGTAGAAGAGTGCCATGGCCAGCAGCAGGGCAATCGGCGAGAACCCCTGATGGGCAATCCAGCTGGCCAGCTCGCTGGGCAGGTGCAGGTAGCCCATGGCCGTCGACAGCATGGCGGCGGCGACCAGCAGGCTACAGACCATGACGGAGGTAACCAGGGTGCCGCGCAACGCGGAGAGAAACAGTCCGATGCTCAGCTGGCGTTCCGCGGCGAGCAGGAGCAGGGTGGCGCCGCAGCCGATGGCGGCGGCTTCCGATGGCGTGGCGATACCTGTGTAGATGGCGCCGAGCACCACCACGACCAGGCCGAGTACCGGAGCCAGCAGGCGCAGGGCTTGTCCGGGCGTGGTCGAGTCGGCCTCCTGTCGGGGAGCGAGGGAGGGGGTCGCCAGACAGCGCAGCATGACATATCCGATGTAGAGCAGTGCCACGAGCAAGCCGGGCAACACACCGGCCATGAACAGCTTGCTGATCGACACCTCGGCCTGAACGCCATAGACGATCATGACGATCGATGGCGGAATCAGCAGCCCCAGACTGCCAGCTCCGGCCAGAGAACCTATCGACAGGCGGCGATCATATCCCCGGTCGGCCAGCTCGCGGGTCGTGATCTTGCCGATGGTCGCCGTGGTGGCGGCGCTGGAACCGCTGACAGCGGCGAACAGCGTGCAGCCCAGCACGTTGGTGTGCAGGATGCCGCCGGGCAGATATCGGGTAAGAGGGGTCAGCCCCCTGAACAGACGCTCGGCGATATCCGAGCGGAAGATCAATTCCCCCATCAGGATGAACAAGGGGATCGCCGAGAGCTCCCAGCTGTTGGCGGCACGAAAGAGAATCTTCGACAGAATCAATCCGATGCGGTCGAAGCCAAAATCGCCGAGACCCCATAGCGATAGCACGGCGACCATCACCAGGCCGGCGAAGATCCAGCTGCCCAGCGCCAGCACGCCCAGCAACAGGGCCAGCACGCCGAGGCCAATCCATAGAATATCCATGACTCATGCTCCGCTGTCGAAGGTGGCGCGCTCGACCAGAATCCTGAGCGTTCGGGCGACGAGTATCAGGCACAGCAGGTACAGCCCGACCAGCACGGCTCCCTGGGGAATCCACAGCGGCGTTTCGGCCAGGGTTTCGCTGACGATACCGCGGGCATGGCTGCGTTGCACGGCGATGGTCCAGAAGTGGGCGAGCCAGCCGAAGACGACCAGGGTGGAGAGGCTGGCGAACAGCTCGAATGGCCAGCGCCAGCGCTTCGGAAACCGCTCGAGCACCAGCGAGACGCGAATCAGCCCGCCTTGTTCCAGCGCGTAGGGCAGACTGAGAAAGGTCATGGCCGCCACGCTGTAGCCGATGAACTCGTCGAGCACGAAGGTGGAGCGGCCGAACAAGCGCAGGGCGATCTCGAGCAGGATGTGGCCGAACATGTAGACGATCAGCAGCATGCCGAGCCAGGCCCCCAGCCTGGCCAGCCCGGAGGCGAGCTGGCCGAGCCGAATGGCGAGTGTCTCGGGCATGCTTCGGGAGCGTGCGGGCGTCGTCGGCATTATGGTGAAGCCTGGCTGTTGTCGAATTCATCGAGGATGCGCTCGCCGCGTTCGCCGATGTTGTCGAGCCAGTTGTCGACGACCGGGGTGGCGGCCTCTTCCAGCCCCGCGCGGAATTCATCGGGAATCGGGTCGTGGATGGCGACGTCATGGGATTCGAGCGTTTCGTAATTCTGGGCGACGCGCTGCTTGACCACCTCCCAGTTGTGCTCGTCGGTTTCTCGAGCGGCCTGCTTGATGGCGTCTTGCTGGGATTCGTCGAGCGATTCGAAGGCATCGCGATTCATGTGCACCATGTTGAGCGGAATGGCGTACTGGATCGCGCTGAAGTCGTTCAGGTGTTCCCAGAAGCTGGCATTGGCGCCGGATTCCGCCGAGGTGAGCACGGCCTCGATCCCCCCGGTGGCGAGTTGCGGCACGACGTCGGCCCAGGAGAGCTTGACCGGAGCGGCCCCGGCATTGCGCAGGATTTCGGTGCCGTTGCGGTCGTAGGTGCGGATCTTGAGATCCTGCAGTGCCTGCATGTCGGTGACGGGGTCTTGCGACCAGATGCCGCTGGCCGGCCAGGGAGAGGCATAGAGCAGCACCTGGTTGTTCTCGTTGAAGACCTTCGCGTATTCGGGCCGGGCGATTTCGTAGAGCCGCTTGGCCGATTCGACATCGTCGGCGAGAAAGGGCAGCGACGACAGCAGGAAGATGGGATCGATGCCCCCCAGGGTGCCGGACAGGCTGTCGGCGATCTGCACGGCGTTGTCGGCCACGGCGTAGAAATGGTCGGCGGAACGGAAGCCGAGCGAGGCGCCGGTGTGCAGGGTGATGTCCAGTTCGCCGTCGGTCAGTTCCTCGACGCGCTGGATGAACCAGGCGTCGCCTTCGGCGTGGATCGAACTGGCGTTGTATTCGTTGGAAAAGTCCATCTGGGTGGCGGCTTGTGCATTCATCATCGGGCCGCCGAGGCTCATGCCGGCCATGAGGGCGAGCAGGGAGGCGCGACGGGGCAGAGCGCTCTGCAGGGAGTCGATCATGGAGGCGATCCTTGTGAGTTGTTTTTCAACCGTTGTGGGTTCAGCTTCCGGTATTTGCGCCTGGCAAGGAAGGCGCCGATACGACAGGCAATGTCTTCATTGCGACGGGTTTCATCCCGACGAGCTGCACAAGACAGCCTAGCCGGGCGTCACGCCTTTTCACCACGTCTTTCAGGGGCATGGGTCGTCGTTGTGTCAACGCTATGCGGAAGAAAGATCGTAACAATGGTCTGAAGGGCGTTCCGGAGAGCGTTGTGGAAAGTCCCGGTCGCGTTCGGGAAGGGGGAGAGGCGGGAAGATGACGGGCCGCCTGCGCGGCGGCCCGTCGTGGCGTCAGTGGGAGGGAGGGTGTTCGGCCATCTCGCGATCCAGGCGCTGGGCCACGGCGCCGGGCGAGCCGGTGCGTCGCGCCAACAGGTCATAGGCCACGGGGACCACGAACAGCGTGAACAGTGTCGCGGTGGCCAGCCCACCGAGGATCACCGTGCCGAGCACCAGGCGTGTCTCGGCGCCGGCACCGGTGGAGACGATCAAGGGCACTGCACCGGCCATGGTGGTCACGGCGGTCATCACGACCGGACGCAGCCGGGTCACCGCGGCCTCGACCAGGGCGTCGTGGAAGGCGTGGCCGGCGTCGCGCAACTGGTTGGCGAACTCGACGATCAGGATGCCGTTCTTGGCGGCCAGCCCGACCAGCATCACCAGCCCCACTTGACTGTAGGTGTTCAGGGACTGGCCGGTGAGGCCCAGCCCCAGCAGGGCGCCGATCATCGCCAGAGGCACCGTGCACATGATCACCAGCGGATGGATGAAGCTTTCGAACTGCCCGGCCAGTACCAGGAATACCACGAGGACCCCGAGGGCCAGCAGGAAGGTGGTGGCACTGCTGGCTTCCTGGTAGTCCCGGGCGTCGCCCTTGACGTCGGTCTGTACTTCGGGAGGCAGAAGCTCGTCCGCCGTGGTTTCCAGGTAGTCGAGTGCCTCGCCCATGGAATAGCCGTCGGCGAGGTTGGCCTGGATGGTGATCGAGCGCAGGCGATTGTAGCGATTCAGGGTGCTGGGCCCGGCGAAGTCGGTGAGGGTGACCATGCTGGAGAGGGGCACCAGTTCACCCGAGCGCGATGAACGCACCATGAGGCTGTCCAGCGAGCGAGGGCTGGGGCGGGAACCGCGCTCGGCCTCGAGGATGACATCGTATTCCTGGCCGTCGTCCACGTAGCGCGTCACGGTTCTGCCGCCGAGCAGCGTCTCCAGGGTGCTGCCGATTTCGCTGATGGTGACGCCGAGGTCGGCGGCACGATCATAGTCGATGTCGACCCTGAGCTGTGGCTGGTTCTCCTCGTAGTCGCTGTCCAGGTTGAGCAGATTAGGATTGTCCTGGCGCACGTGCTCGATCAGGGTGTCGCGCCATTCGGCGAGTTGCTCATAGGTACCGCCGCCGAGCACGAACTGCATCGACTGATCCATGCTGCCGCCGCCGAAGCCCTGGGGCATCACCGGGAAGGCCTGAACACCGGGCAGGTCGGCCAAACGTGAGCGGATCTCGTTCATGATCGGCCAGGCCGAGCGCCGGCTGCCCCAGTCGCTGAGGTTGACGATCACGAAGCCGCTGTTGAAGTTCTCGATGGCGCCCCAGCCGCGCGGCGCACGCACCAGGATGCGTTCGACCTCGCCATGTTCGCGCAGAGGCAGTAGCCGCGCCTCGATTTCGTCCATGTAGTCGAGCATGTAGTCGTAGGTGGCACCGGGAGGTCCGTTGATTAGCACGAAGAAGGTGCCGCGATCCTCCTGGGGTGTGTATTCCCGGGGCAGTTGGCCGTTGAGCCAGACCATGGCGCCGATCACGGCGAGAAACAGCGCCATGACGGCCCAGCGCCAGCGCAGTACGCGCTCGAGCATTCGGCGATAGACGGCACGGCTGGCATCCAGGGCGCGATGCACGCCATGGGCAATGCGCCCTTCGTGCATGTCGCGCTTGAGGATCTTGGACGCCATCATCGGCGTCAGGGTCAGCGCCAGCAGCGTGGAGATGGAGACGGCGGCGGCCAGCGTCAGGGCGAATTCCGAGAACAACCGGCCGATGTCGCCTTGCAGAAAGCTCAATGGCACGAACACCGCGATCAGCACCAGGGTGGTGGCGATCACCGCGAAGGCGATCTGTCGACTCCCCCGGTAGGCCGCGACCAGTGCTGTCTCGCCATGTTCCTGCATGCGGCGGTGGATGTTCTCCAGCACCACGATGGCGTCGTCGACGATCAGGCCAATGGCCAGCACCAGGGCAAGCAGGGTCAGCAGGTTGATGGTGAAGCCCATGGCGGCCAAGGCGGCGAAGGTGCCGATCAGGGCGATGGGCACGGTGACCGCCGGCACCAGGGTGGTACGCAGGTTGCCGAGGAAGATGAAGATGGCGACCACGACCAGACCCATGGCAATGAACAGCGTCTGGACGACTTCGGAAATGGCATGAGAGACGAACGTGGAGGCGTCATGGTGCAGCTTGAGCTCCATGCCGTCGGGCAGGGTCGGTGCAACGCGGGCCAGTTCCTCCTTGACCGCATCGGAGAGGGCCAGGACGTTGGAGGTGGACTGCTTGCGGATGCCCAGGCCGACCATCGGCACGCCATTGCCTCGGAACAGCGAGCGATCCTCCACGGCACCGACTTCCACTCGGGCGACATCGCCCAGGCGAACCAGATAGCCATTGTCGTCTCGCGAGAGCGCAAGATTTCGGAAGTCGTCGGGGGTCGCGAAGTTGCGGGGCAGGCGCACCATGAACTGGCGGTCCCGGGACTCCACGGAACCGCCGGGCAATTCGACGTTCTCTTCGCGCAGGCTGTCCTCGATGTCGCCTACGGTCAGACCGCGAGCGGCCAGGGCGTTGGCATCGAGCCAGACGCGCATGGCGTATTCTTCGCCGCCACCGACGATGACCTGAGAGGCTCCCTCCAGCACCGAAAAGCGGTCGGTGAGATAGCGCTCGGCGTAGTCGGTGAGCTCGCCGATGTCATAGTCGCTTCCCGACAGGGAAAGCCAGATCACGACATCGGAGCCCGAGTCTTCCTTGCGCACTTCGGTGGCGTCGGCGGCGTCGGGCAGATTGTCCCGGGCGCCGGCAATGCGGTCGCGGATGTCGTTGGCCGCCGCATCGATATCCTTGTCCAGGCCGAATTCCACGCGGATGCTGGACCTGCCGTCCGAGCTGGACGACGAAATCACTTCGATGCCGCTCACGCCGCTGATGCGATCCTCCAGCACCTGAGTGATGCGGGTCTCCACCACATCGGCCGAGGCACCGGGATAGTTGGTGTCGATGCTGACGATCGGCGGATCGATGGACGGGTATTCCTGCAGGGGCAGACGATCGAGTGCGAGCAGGCCGAAGGCGACGATCAAGGCGGCCAGTACCGTGGCCAGTACCGGCCGCTGGACGGAAATGTCGGAGAGACGCATCAGACGCCTCCTGCGTCGCGATTGGCCTCGAGCAACGCGCGCACCGAGGTGTCGTCATCGGCGATGCCCAGCAGACGGACCCGTTCTCCGTCATGGGCACGTTCCACGCCGTGGCTGACGACGAGGTCGCCGGCCGACAGGCCCGCCAGTATCTCCGCCTCGCCGGGGCGGCGCTCGCCGACCTTGACCTGGCGACGGGCTACCTGTGCGTCGCTGTCCTCGTCGATGACCAGCACGTAATGGCGCTCGCCTTCCGGGATCAGTGCCGCTTCGGGAATCACCAGGGCCTGGCGCGGATGGAGGGTGACGGTGACTTCCATCAGCATGCCGGGACGCAGCTTGCGTTGCGGGTTGTCGATCAGAGCGCGTATCGACACGCTGCGGCTGACTGGATCGACCCGGGTGCCGATGGTGGCGATCTCGCCCTCGAAAGCGGTTTCCGGGAAGGCAGCGCTGGTGGCGGTCAGCGACATGCCGGGTTCCAGTGAGCCAAGCGTCGTTTCGGGCACCCGGAAATCCAGTTTCATGCGATCGAGCTTGTCGAGCGTCACCAGTTCATCGCCCGGCGAGACCAGGGTGCCGATGCTGATATCGCGAAAACCGACCTCGCCCGAGAAAGGCGCTCTGATCTGGTAGTTGTCGAGCTGGGCCTGCAAGGACTCGAGCTCCGCCTGAGCCTGGCGAAGCTGGGCGCGGCTGTCCTCGACATCGGCTCGGACGCCCAGGTTGCGTTGTTGCAACTGGGCGAGACGATTCACGGCGGCCTGGCGCTCGTCACGCAAGGCTTCGGCCGCGCGCAGGTTGGCCTGGGCCTCGTCGTCGTCGAGACGTACCAGCACATCCCCGGCTTCGACCCGTTCGCCGCCTTCGAACTCGAGGCTCTCGATGGTCTCGGTCACCTTGGCCGACAGCGTCACGCTTTCGTCGGCCTTGAGGGTGCCCAGGGCATCCAGCGGGTCGCTCCACCTGGCCAACTCAGCACGGGCAGCGATGACCGGGGTGGGAGCTTGGGAAGGTGGCGCCTGGGCGAACACAGGAAACGCCAGGCTCAGGCCGAGCAACAGCAGCAACAGGCATTTTCGCCAACCGGCGGTTTCGGGTCTCGAGATCATGACGGGCTCGCTGGATCCTGCGGGTGATGAGATCGGGCCTCCAGCCCTTGACGGTGCCCAGATTACTCTGCTTCGAGAACGAGAGTGTGGCAAGAATGCACAAGTTCGAATCCAACCTCGGTCGCACGCTCTGCTAGAATGCTCGGTTTTGCGTTGCCATGGGCATGAGGGGAGACGGCGTGCGTTCTGCGGGGGAGAGTGGCATGACATACGACGTGGTCGTGATCGGTGCGGGCGCCGCGGGCCTGATGTGCGCCTTGACGGCGGGGTACGCGGGGCGTCGGGTGCTGGTGGTGGATCATGCCAACAAGGCTGGCAAGAAGATCCTGATGTCAGGGGGCGGGCGCTGTAACTTCACCAACATGGCGACCACACCGGCAAACTTCTTCTCGCGCAACCCGCACTTCTGCATTTCGGCGCTCAAGCGTTATCGACCCGAGCACTTCGTGGAACTGGTCGAGCGGCATGGCGTCGAGCACGTGGAAAAAGCGCCGGGGCAGTTGTTCTGCGCCGGCTCGGCGAAGGAGCTGCTCGATGTGCTGCTCACCGAATGTGAGTGGGCCGGCGTCGAGCTGCGCCTGAAAACTTCGGTGAGTGCCGTGGAGCGCCAGGGCGAGGGTATGCGATTGTCGACCAGCCTGGGGCGCATCGAGGCGGGAGCGGTGGTAGTGGCGACCGGCGGGCTGTCGATTCCGACCATGGGCGCCACGGGGTTCGGCTATGACATCGCTCGACAGTTCGGCCTGGAGGTCACCGAGACCCGGGCCGCCCTGGTGCCCTTCACGCTGACATCCCACTGGAAGGCGCGCGCGGCCTCGCTGGCCGGCCTCAGTCACGAGGTGGTGGTACGCTGCAATGGCGGCGAGTATCGCGAGCCGATGCTGTTTACCCATCGGGGCCTCTCGGGGCCCGCCATGCTGCAGATTTCCAGCTACTGGCAGGCCGGCGATGCCCTGACCATCGACCTGTTGCCCGATATCGATACCTTCGATGCCCTGGCGGCTGCGCGTCGTGAGACGCCCAAGCGCCGACTCTCCACTTGGCTGGCCGAGCGGCTCCCGCGACGTCTCGCTCAGGCCATGGTGGAATGGCATGGCGGGGATGCGCCTCTCGCCGAATGTTCCAATGCCACGCTGACGGCCTGGGCCGGCCATCTCAACGACTGGCATCTGAAGCCCGCCGGTACCGAGGGCTGGCGGACCGCCGAGGTGACCCTGGGCGGTATCGATACTCGTGATCTGTCGTCCAAGACCTTCGAGGTGCAGGGGCTGCCACAGCTTCGCTTCATCGGTGAGGTGCTCGATGTCACCGGCGAACTCGGGGGCTACAATTTCCAGTGGGCCTGGGCCTCCGGCGTGGCCTGCGGACAAGCAGTGTGATGGCCGCTCGTCCTGTGCTTCTTTCTCCTTGTCCTCCTGCTCCTCTCTTTACCTCTTCCTTGCGATGGCATGCTGCTTTCTATACTGGGGGCCATGACAGCGGAAGGAGGCGGCCATGGGCAAACCTCTGCAACGGCAGCGTCTGCCACGCGTGGTCGGTGAGGTCGGGCTGGACCTGCTGAACGACGCGCGCCGGGCGAGGCCGCGCATTACCGATCCCGGGGATGCCGAGGGATTGCATGACTTCCGGGTGGCATTGCGTCGCTTGCGAGCCTGGCTCCAGGCCTATCGGGGCCAGCCGGGTATCGCCTTTTCCAAGTCCTTGAGGCGCGACCTGCGCGATCTGGCCCGCGCGACCAATCGGGCCCGAGACGGTGAGGTGATGCTGGCCTGGCTGGGACAGACGCTCCCCTCGTTGCCCGCCGCCGAACGAGGGGCGGGCGAGTGGTGGCGGCAACGTCTCGAACTCGACGTTGCCGAGGCCTATGAGTCGGCGAACCTGGCGGTCGAAACGCACTTCCCCGGGCTGGATGCTCGCTTGCAGTCGCGGCTCGATAAGCTGCGCACCCGCAAGAAAGGGAGGGCACCGAGCTTCGGCGAGGCCAGCGCGGTGGCGTTGTCGGCGTTGCGCGAACGACTGGTCGCGGAAGTCAAAGCGTTGGGATCCGTGGAGGACGCCGAGTCCCTGCACCGACCGCGCATCACCGGCAAGCGTATTCGCTACTTGTTGCGCCCCTGGCGCAAGGCGTCGCTGCGTTGTCGGCGTGCGGAGCGTGCGATGAAGGCGTTCCAGGACGCTTTCGGCGTGCTGCATGACGACCTGGTACGTGAGTCGGCGATGCGTGACATGGCCCTCGCTCAGGCGTCCGGAGAACTCGAGGCCAGGCTCGTCGAGGTCGCCCGGGGCGGGACGCCACGCGCGTCGGCACCACGGCACCTTCGCGGTTTCATGGGCTTGGTGAGGGAGAACCGGCGCCGCCTGCTGGCGCATTACGAGATCGCCGTGGGCGTCGAGGGGGCCGGTGGCATCGAGGCCTTGTCGATGCGTCTGGAGGCGGCCTGTGCGGCCATGCGCGAGATATCATCCTAGACGCTGGTCCAGTTCCTGCCACAGGGCCTGGTAGTTGCGGGCGGCAACGCTGCGTGGTGCATAGCTGTGAAGCGGGGCGCGCTCGACGCCCATGCGCTCGACCACGCTGGCCGAAGGAATCACCGTGGACAGCATCAGCGGCCATTGGGACTGCATGGTCTCGATGATATTGCAGTGCAGCTTGCGGCGGCGATCGGCCAGGGTGATGAAGGGCCAAAAGGTACAGTCCTGATCCTGGTCGTCGAGAAAGTCTCGCAGCTGCTCCAGGGTGCGCAACGAGAGCGTGGTCGGAACCACCGGCACCAGCAGGGCATCGACGCTCGAGAAGATGTTCTCCGAAAGGTGCGAAAGACTCGGAGGACAATCGAGGATCACCAGGTCGTAGTCGTCTCGGACCGGCTTGAGAATCTGGCGCAGGTGGCTATTGCCGCGCTTGGCCAGCAGGCGGTCCATTTCGCGCGATGCCAGAGCCGCCGGCAGCAGGTCGAGATAGTCCATCTGAGTGGACCGGATAACCTTGTCGAAGGACGCCTTGCCCTTGACGAGCTTTTCGACGCCGCCTCGGATCTTGGGCTTGCTGCGCAGGTAAAAGCTGGTGGCGGCCTGGGGGTCGAGATCCCAGAGCAGTACGCGATGGCCGGCTCGTGCGGCCTGTGCCGCGAGATTCACGGCTGAGGCGGTCTTGCCGACGCCTCCCTTGATGCTGTAGAGCGCCAGCATGCGCATGGGCGGTGGGCTCCCTGAAAGGCCATGTTCGATTTATCGAATTGACACGAGATCATAACAGTCGTGACACATGAAAGTGTTACGAGGCGATGATACGTCTCGTCGTCCTTTTCAGGGCAGCTTGCGAGAGGCAATGGCCAGTTCAGTGGCGACCTGGCAAGAGTGTGCGCAGGCGCTTCAGGGTCAAGGCGCCGAAGACCAGGCGTCGTCCGAGCTTCAGCGCCTTGCCCGGACGTCGCAATAGCGGCAGCAGCATCAAACCGCCCAGCGTCAGTGCCGGTGTGCGATAGCGATACGCCATCTGCCAGCCGGTCTCGAGTGGACCGGCGGCATCGCGCCAGCGTTCAGCCGCCAGCAAGATATCGACACGCTGTTGCTCGATGGTCGCCTCGAGCGTGGCCTTGCGTTCACGGCGATCCGCCTCATTCTTGCGTGTCACGTTGCGACTCCACCAGTTCGCGGTCCAGGGCCAGGTGCTTCAGGGTGCTGGCCAGCAGGGTGGGGCGACGTGCCAGGTGCATGACCCAGGCTGCCAGCCCTGCGCCACCGAACAGCAGGACGCCGGCACTGATGGCGATCGCGGTCAGGCGGTGGCTCTCCCAGAAGGCGACGATGACCAGAGCGGTCAAGGTGCCCAGGCCGAGCAGCAGCAGGATCAGGCTGAGCCCAGCCAGCAGCAGCAGGGACACCAACCGGGCGCGCTCTTCCTCGAGTTCGAGAACGGCGAGACGCAAACGCGTCTCGCCGGTGGCCAGCAGACTGCCCAACAAGCGCTTGCCGGCGTCGAACAGGCGTTGTGCCGGTCCTTGGCTCGCCGACATCAGCGCCGTCCGATCAGCATGCCGACGACGACACCGACGGCGGCACCGATGCCGATGCTGGTCCAGGGGTTGTCGTGAACGTAACGGTCGCAGGCATCGGCCTGTCGCGTCACGCTGTCACGAGCCTCGTGATAGGCTCGCTCGCCGCGGGCCTCGAGGCGTGCGCGGGTATCCTTGAGGCGCTTTTCGGCCCGTTCGCGCAATTCCTTGACATTACTGCGCGAGTCGTCGGCGGTGGCGCTCACCAGTTCCTCGACGGTCTGGGTGAGGTTGTGCAGGTCTTCCTTGAGTTGCTGGGACGTTTCACGGCTATGGGGAGTGCGATCAGTCATTGGGTCTTCCTCTGACGGTTCATGACATGCCCAGCATAGCAGCCGCCGTTAGCGGTGCAATCATTATGACGTGCTTCAGCGCTCGAACTCTCCCGAGGAGAACAGGGGGTTCAGGCTGAAGCCCAGGCCGAGTCGATGCACGCTGCGATCGTAGTCGATCAGGCTGTCCCCGTACCCATGGTAGTACTGGATGTGGCCGCGCACCTTGCCGAACAGTGGCCAGGAGTAGTCGAACTGGGCGCCCATGTTGCCGCTGCTGGGGTTGCCGCGCCACATCAGGCTGGCTTCGTGATCGCCGAACAGTCGACGCGCCACGGTGACATCGCCATAGCCGACGAAATGCTCGATGTCGGGGTTGTCGTCGTCATCCTCGGATTCCGGCACTCGCCAGAAGGGGGCCAGGGAGACGGCCCAGGCGTCGTTGACGAAGGTGCTGGTCAGGATGACGCGATTCCAGCTGCGCGACATCTCGCCGGAACGGCCGTTGGACTGGTGGTTGAGCGAGAGCCGGTTGTGGATGTTGGTCCAGCCGGCAATGGTCCAGTCGTTGTCGAAATCGGCGAAGATCTCGGGTTCGTAGTTGGTTTCGCGGAACGGCGAGGAGGCGTCCGTGTTGTAAGCCTGCCACCAGCTACGCTGGGTATAGCCGAAATAGAGGTCGCCACCGGCGGGCAGCAGGTCATCGGCAAGCTCGAACTTGGCGCTGAACTGGAATTGCATCTCCATGCGGTCGGCATCGACATCGTTGTCGACGCCATTGATGGTGCGCTCGCTCGGTCGGGAGGTGTAGCTCAGCGGAAGCAGGTAGTTGCGCCGGTGCGTGGTGATGGCGAAAGGATTGTGCTCGGATTCCTGCTCGAGCAGACGCCGCTTGGCCACCGACTCCTCCAGTTCCTGATTATGGGCCTCCTCGTCAGGCACGACAGTGTGATGAGCCGACGGCGTATCATCGTGCAGGCGCCCGCGTAGCTGGCGAAGTTCCGCCTGCAACGACTGGATGCGCGATTCGATGGCCTCCCGCTCGGCATCGGTGAGCGACTCGGCGGCTACCGAATCGTGGGCCAGGCCAACGAGCATCAGGGAGAGGAAGAGTCGTGAGGGCTTCATGCGCCGCCTGCGATTACTGGGTATAGGACGCCGTTTCTACCATGCCGGCAGGGCAAGTCAACTGTGGCGGCCTGGCGACGCCTGGAATTGCCTTGTCAGCGATATGCATCGAGAATCACAGCAATTCCCGTGGTGCCACCGATGACGAGGTGATTGTGAGCGTAGTGTCGCGCCGTGCCGGCATGAAGGTATTGCACATTGTTTGCCTGTTGATGGCCCTGGTCGGCTCGACGGTCTGGGCCGCCGAGCCACCGACGCGCGAGGCGATCGAGCAGCGCCTGGAAGAACTGCGCCCGGCCGAAGGGCAAGAACCCGATGCGGCAACCCAGGAAAAGATCGATACCCTCCAGTCGACGCTCGATGACCTGGCGGCGAAGGAAGCCGTCGAGGTTCGACTCGAGGAGTTGGAAGTGCGGGTGGAGCGTGCGCCCGCTGAACTCCGGGAATTGCAGCAAGCCTTGTCGGAGCACCAGGACGAGACACCGACGGCGTCTCTGGAAGCGCTGGAGTCGCAGGATCTGGAGACACTGGAAAGCCAGTTGCAGGAGGCCTCCCAGGCGCTGCGCCGGGACCAGGATCGCCTGTCGCAGATCGAGACGCGCCTGCTCGGTACTCAGACCTTGCCTGAGCGCGCCCAGCAAGGCATCTCTGAAGCGACCCAGGCTGTGGAGGAGAGCCGCCGTACGCTCGAGGACCTGGCGGCCCGCGATGTCGACGAAAGCGATCCGCGTCACATGCAAGCGCGGGTCAAGCGGGCCCTGGCCGAGCAACGCCTGGCATTGCATCAGCGTGAACTGGCCACCAATTCGCGTTTGCGGGAGCTGGCCCAGCAACGCCGCGACCTGCTCGAGCGCCGTGTCACCACGCAGGAAGCCCAAGTGTTGACCTTGCAGCGCCTGATCGACCAGCGTCGCCGGGAACGCTCCGAGCAGGCCATCGCCGAGGCCGTGCAGGACGAGCCCGATGATGTGGCGAGCCACCCCCTCGTCAGTGAGGCCCAGCGCGTCAATCGGGACATGAGCCTGGAATTGCTGCGCATCACCAGTCGCGCCAACGAGCTGGTGCGCCAGGGGCTCGAGACGCGTCGACAGCTCGATCAGGTGCGCCAGCTCCAGCGCGGCATGGATGAGCACGTGGAAGCGATTCGCGGCAGCACTTTGCTGTCACAGATTCTGCGCGAGCAGCGCCAGGCCTTGCCCAAGGTCGACGTGCAAGGGGGGCTGAAGGACGAAATCGCCGATTGGCGCCTGCGCCAGTTCGAGCTGGATCGCCAGCGTGAAGCGCTCAAGGATGCCGAAGCGCTGGCGCGACAGCGAATGGAGAATGCGACGGGCGAAGAGGTATCGCCAGCCCTGGTCGAGCCGCTTTCGCAGCTGTTCCGCGCGCGTCGCGATCTGCTGGACCAGCTCGAGCCGACGTATGGCGAGATGCTCAGCGCGGCCATCGAGCTGCAGCTCCATCAGCAACAACTGCTGTCGACCAGTCGATCGTTACGCGACACCATCGACAAGCAACTGTTCTGGGTGGCCAATGCGCGCCCTCTGGATCTCGCCTGGCTGCTCAAGTTACCGGAGCATCTGATGACCGAATGGCGCGAGGGCGAGTGGCGCCATGCCTTGCCGAACCGATGGACGGTGCCGGATGCCAGGGCATTGCTGGTCATTCCCTTGTTGCTGGCGGTGGCCGGTTTGCTGCTGCTGAGGCGCAATCTCAAGCGGCGCCTGTTGCAGTTGCACGATGAAGTCGGCCACCTGCGCCGCGACAGCCAGGCTCACACGCCCAAGGCGGTATTGTTCAATGCCCTGCTGGCGATGCCCATGCCATTGCTGCTGGCGAGTGTTGGCCTGGCACTGGTGCTTGGCGGGCAAGGTGTTGCGCTGGGTATCGGTGGGTCGTTGATGCAGATCGCACTGGCCTGGGCGGTGGTGGCCTGGGCAAGGCGTCTGCTGGTTGCCGATGGCGTCGCCATTCGCCATTTCTACTGGCCTTCGGCCTACGCGGTGAAGCTGCGCCGTTGGCTGTTCTGGCTGTTCGTGTCGATGGTCCCGGTGCTGATGGTCGCCCCCCTGGCCCGCGATGCTGGTATCAACCTGAATCATCGCCCCTTGGCCATGGGGCTGCTCTTGGCCGGGTTCCTGGGCATGAGCGTGTCGCTGGCCAAGCTGATCGTGGCGCATACCCCCTATTTCGGAGTGAAATTCTTCCGTCTGGTGCTGGGCCTGGCGATGGCGGCAGTGCCGTTGCTGTTGGGTGGGCTGGTGGTGACCGGCTACGCGTACACGGCCTTGAGTCTGGTCAGCCGATTCGTGATGACCCTCTATGTGCTTGGCGTCTGGATCCTCGTCGAGGCGGCGGTGGTGCGTGGGTTGGCCGTGGCCGCACGTCGTCTGGCCTATCGCCGTGCCCTGGCGCGACGGCGAGCATTGCAGGAGCACGAAGGCGAGAGCGGGCTCGATGTCGTCGAAGAACCTCCGCTGGACATGCAGCAGGTCAATCAACAGTCGTTGCGTCTGGCCAAGCTGGCGTTGCTGATCGGTTTTCTGGTGGTGCTCTACCTGGTCTGGGCCGATCTGCTCACGGTATTCGGCTATCTGGAACAGGTCATGCTGCTGGGCGGCGAGGGGCAGCAAGGCGCTGAACTGGTAGGGGGTGCAGTATCGGTGGCCGACACCATCGTGGCCCTGCTGACCATTGCCTTGACCTTGATGCTGGCGCGAAACCTGCCCGGGCTGCTCGAAGTGATGGTTCTGTCTCGCCTGGAGCTCAAGCAGGGCAGTGCCTACGCCATCAGTTCCTTGCTCTCCTATACCATCGTGGGCACCGGCGTGGTGATGGCACTGGGAACGCTCGGTGTCTCCTGGGGCAAGCTGCAATGGCTGGTGGCGGCCCTGGGGGTCGGTCTGGGGTTCGGGTTGCAGGAGATCTTCGCCAACTTCATCTCGGGGCTGATCATTCTCTTCGAGCGCCCGATGCGCATCGGTGACACCATTACGCTCGGTCATTTGACCGGTACGGTCAGCCGCATCCGGATTCGAGCGACCACGGTCACCGACTTCGATCGAAAGGAAATCATCATCCCCAACAAGACGTTCGTCACCGACCAGCTCATCAACTGGTCGCTGTCGGACAATATCACGCGGGTCATCCTGACCTACGGCGTGGAACTCGGCTCCGATCATCGTCTGGTGCAGCGCCTGTTACAGCAGGCCGCCGACGAGAACGAGCGGGTACTACGCGACCCACCGCCGGAGATCTTCTTCATGCGCTACAGCGAGAGTGCCATGGAGTATGAGTTGCGAATCTACGTCAACAGTCTCGGTGATCGGTTGTATGCCACCGATGAACTCAATGGGCGGGTCGGCGAGCTGTTGGCCGAACACGACCTGAACATTGCCTTCAACCAGATGGCCGTCTGGTTGCACCGTCGCAGTGATGGAGCTCGTGCCAAGCTGCATCCCCGGCCGCCCTCTGACGATGACATGCCACGCCATCCACCGCCCGGTGCGGCGGGGGATCCCGGCGATGTCGATGGCGGTGGTGACGGCGGAGGACGCTAGCCGGCGCTAACGGCTGCCGTTTTCTCATCACGGCCGGTGTTGCAGGAGCAACGAAAAAGACAATGCCCACGATAGTGGGCATTGTCTTGTGACGATGAGCCCTGGTGTCAGGGCAGGTCGGGCAGACCGCCCGGCAGGGACGTGCTCAGGCCCAGTGAGTCGGCGATGAGCGCCGGCGTCAAGGCAATGCCTGTCCAGGCGCTTGCCACAAGCTTGCCGGCACCGGCACCAAGCTGCTGACCGCCTTCCTGGAAGTCTTGATAGGCTTGATCATAGCTAATGCCGCCAGAGACGACATCGATCTCATCGAGAGTCATGGGGCGAATGGTCGAATCAGACATGTGACCTCCTTGTGTGCTGCTGTGAGAAATCAAGTAGTGCTGTTGAAGCAGTTCGCCTGTCAAACAGCACTTATATCTCTAGAGCTTCGAGTGAAAAGGGTCAAGGTACGACAAGTTCTCTGGATCCCGATTACAGAGTTCATGGAGAGGATTTGTTGCAATATCGCTAAGCAGGAAACGCAATGTTATCCATTCATGGCGCCTGGTTTCGCCATGGCATGGCCCGATTGAGGGGGTGAAGACTGGGAAATGTTACGGAGTGTTGGTTTTTGTTATATGAGATGACTGAGCTACTGATGGTCATTGACATGATGGGGTATGGGTCTAGTTAAATAACCTGAATGAATAAAAGGTGATTGTTAGCTCGTTAATGGATAAAAAGATCCCTTGTGAAGCGCATGCCGATTCTGTAAAACGTATGGGCGATTATCCTTGATCGGAAAGAGGTTCCCCGTTTCGGTCCTCCGGGAAACAGTGATGGGAGCAGCATGATATGGGTAAGGGAGAACCTGCTGCATGAGCGAGAAGTCGCCGTTGTTTCGGAAGGAATCGTTCGAGGCTCGTCGGATGACGTGGCTGGGGCGTCCCACCGTATTACAGAATATCCCGACAAAAGTCTTGGCTGTTGTGTCAGTGGTTATTGTTATAGCGATAATCGTCTTTCTGGTTTTCGGGAACTACACCAGGCGTGTCGCTGTTTCCGGCGTCATGTTGCCAACGGAAGGGCTGACCCGAGTTTCCGCGCCGAGCTATGGATGGATAACCCGCCAATACGTGAAAAAAGGCGAGAGTGTCGAGAGAGGGGAGCCTCTCTATGAGATAAATCTAGATAGTTCAACTGCTCTGGGAGATACTCAGGAAGCCGTCAATCAGTTGATGAGAAATCAAAAAGAAGAGTTGAAGGTTGAGATACAACGTCATGAAGCGTTGTCTGAAAAGGAAAAAAGCTCCCTTCAACATCAGCGAGACAATCTGGTTGAAGAAGTCGAGCAGATTGAAGACCAGATAGAAGTGGCAGAAGAGTTTTCCAATACGTTGCATGGCTATGCCATGGAGCAAAAAGAGTATATGGATAAGGGGCTGACGCCCTCTCAGGCTTTCGAGAGTCGTCTACAGGCTTACATGGAACGGCGAGAAACCCTGGAGCGTCTGAAAGGACAGCGGGTCAGGCTGAAATCCGAGTTGCAAAGAGTTCGTGATGAACTGTCTTCCTTTGACTTGAATGTTGCTTCTGAACTTGGAGATTTGCGACGTCAGCTCATTACGATAGAAAAACAAATTGCGGAGGGTGAGTCTCGCCAGTCCATTCGCGTCACGGCGCCACGAAGCGGTGTTGTCGAGTCGATCGCCACCCAGGCAGGGCAGACCGTCTCCACCGGCACACCACTTCTGACGATATTGCCCGATGATGCGCAGTTGAAAGCGCAGTTATTGGCGCCGAGTCGAGATATCGGGTTCCTGAAAGAGGGCGACGAGGTATTGCTGCGCTATTCCGCCTTCCCCTATCAGAAATTTGGCCAGTACCCCGGAACCGTTACGGACATCACCAGAGCTCCCTTGAAGCAAGATGAAATCAAGATGCTGGTGGACAATGGGGCTACAGCGCCTACCTCAACCGCCATATATCGTATCACCGTTAAGCCGGATTCACCTTTCGCCATGACATATGGCGATCGTGTTCCGCTACAGGCCGGCATGCAGGCAGAGGCCCATATCATGGTGGAGACGCGTCCCCTCTACCAGTGGATATTCGAGCCGCTTTACGGGCTGTCGGAAGTTTTAGCCGCTGAGGGGGAGGCACAATGAACCTGTCGGAACTACCAAAGCGTCTGCTGGGTGGCTTCAGGCGTGGGACGCCCGTCATTATCCAGTCCGAGGCGGCAGAGTGCGGCCTCGCATGCATGGCGATGGTGGCAAGTCATCATGGGCATGCGCTCGACCTCCCTGCCATGCGGCACCGCTTTTCCACTTCACTGAAGGGAATGGCATTAAAGGACCTCTTGAAAGTGGGAGGGGATCTCAAGTTATCGACTCGGGCTGTTCGTCTGGAACTTTCCGATCTGGGGAAGTTGCAGTTACCATGCATTCTGCACTGGAATCATAACCACTTCGTTGTGTTGACCCGCGTGGGTGCAAACGGCGTTACGATTCATGATCCCGCCACAGGCAGCCGGAAGCTGCCATATTCGGAAGTCTCGAAGCGATTTACCGGGGTTGCTCTGGAGGCATGGCCAAACGAGCTCTTCACGAAGAAAAATGAGCGTGAGCGCATTCATGTCACGGAAATGATCAAGCGAACGGCTGGTATCGGTCGGGCTGCGTTGCAGATCATTGCAATATCCGTTCTTCTGGAGATCGTTACCATTGCAATGCCGATTGGCTTTCAACTGGTGATCGACCAAGTTATCGTGGCCCAGGATCATGACCTCCTGACCTTGATCACCATTGCATTTGCTTTACTTCTGGTTCTGCAGGTACTGGCAAGCCTTGTTCGGTCATGGACATCGATGTTGATTGGGTCGAGTCTGGTTCTGCAATGGAAGGCGGGACTGTTCGATCACTTGATGAGGCTGTCGCTCAGTTATTTCGAGAAGCGCCACGTGGGGGATATCGTTTCCCGCTTCGGCTCGCTTGATTCCATTCAGAAGACGCTCACCACGAGCGCCATCATGGCGCTGCTGGATGGTGTCATGTCGATCGCGATGGTGGTCATGCTGTGGCTGTATGGTGGATGGCTTGCCAGTGTTCCCATCATTGCCGTTCTGCTGTACACCATTCTTCGCCTGTGTCTGTATCGTCCGTACAGGAACCTGTCGGAAGAAGCCATCGTATATGCAGCACAGGAAAATACGCACTTCATGGAAAGCCTGCGTGGGATGGCGAGTCTGAAGGTTCTCAATCTGGAGGAGCGTCGTCGTTCTGTCTGGATCAACTATCTGGTTGATCGAGTCAATGCCAATCTTCAGGTCGAGAAGTTCGATATTGTGTTCAAAAACGCCAGTCGCCTGCTTTTCGGGGCTGATAGAATTATCATCATATATCTTGGTGCGAGAGCGATCATGGGTGATACGCTCTCGATAGGTATGCTGATTGCTTTCCTGTCGTACAAGGATCAGTTCACCAACCGGATGGATAATTTCATCTCCACCATGATACAGCTCAGGATGTTGTCATTGCATGGTGAGCGTGTGGCAGATATTGCCCTGGTCGAGCCCGAGCAGACCGATCGTGTCTCTGGCGATTCGGAAAGCGATGAAGATTCGTCAGGGGCTGGGCACATCGATGTCAGAGGAGTCAGCTTTCGATATGCTGATAGTGAGGAGGAGGTGATAAAGGATGTCAGCTTCTCGATCAATGCACAGGAGTGTGTTGGTATATCCGGCCCTTCGGGGTCGGGAAAGACGACGTTATTGAAGATCCTGGCCGGCTTGATGTTGCCTAATAAAGGGCAAGTCTGTATCGATGGAAAGGAGCTGTCATCCATTGGAGCCGCTGCTTATCGGGATAGAATCGGCTGTGTGCTTCAGGATGATCGTCTCTTTGCCGGCTCGGTCGCTGAAAACATCAGCGGCTTTGATCCTGATCCCGATATTCGCCTCATTCATCAGTGTGCGATGCTGGCTGCCATCCATGATGAGATCGCGAAGATGCCGATGGGCTACGAGACATTCGTGGGGGACATGGGGAGCACGCTCTCCGGCGGTCAAATGCAACGCATCATTCTGGCCAGGGCATTATACCGACGGCCTAAAGTCTTGTTGCTGGATGAGGCCACCAGCCACCTGGATCCAGAAAACGAGGCAGCGATCAATGCGGCGATACAGAAGCTGTCGATTACTCGGGTCGTGATAGCGCACCGTCCCTCGACACTTGCCATGACGGATCGCGTGATCGATATGCAGGAATTGTAAGCGTCCGTCCATGACGGGGGCTTTCATCGCCGTCGGGCGTAGAGCAGAAACTCATGGTTGCCATCACCGCCTAGGATCGGGCTTTCACACCAGTGGTGAATCTCGAAGCCGTGGGTGTCGCAGGCGAGACGCAATTTTGCTTCCACGTCGGTGTAGCGGTTCGGGTCGGTGACCAGTCCCTGGGCATTGACACCCTCCGGGCCAACCTCGAATTGCGGTTTGACCAGTGACAGCAACTCACTGCCCGTGGGCAGGAGAACGGCCAGTTCCGGCAGAATCAACGTCTGAGAAATGAAGGCGACGTCCATGACGGCAACATCGACCGGGTGCGAATGCAGCGCCGCTCGAAGCCGGGGATCATTGCGCATGGCGCGGGCATTCAGACCTTCCAGGCAGAGAACGCGCGGATCTTCGCGCAGGCGAGGATCCAATTGGTCGCGTCCCACCTCAACGCCGACCACATGGCGAGCGCCATGGCGCAACGCACAATCGGTGAAGCCGCCGGTGGATTGCCCGACGTCTAGCACTCCTCGGTTCTGCAGAGGAAGCGAGAGTGTCTCCAGCAGGGCTTCCAGCTTGAGGCCGGCCCGGGAGGCATAGCGCTCCTCGGGATCATCATCGACTCTCAATTCCACCGTCTCGGCCAGTTTCTCGCCGGGCCGGGTCAGTACCTTGCCGTCATCGGCCCGGCGTACCCGGCCGTGGCGAATCAGCCGCTGCGCGCGTGTTCGCGAACGGGCCAGTCCCTGGCCGAGCAGGAGTTGATCGAGGCGTGGCATGGTAGGGCGGTTCCGGCAGCGAGAAAAGCATCATTATGACATAACGAACGGCCGCATCGGACCACGTGGGCCCCGATGTCCGGCGGACACCGGGGCGTGACCATCACGGCGGAGCGCTACCCCGAGAAGCTTGCAGCCCCGCCGGCGGCAGGCGATCAGCGCCCCAGCTGCGCTCGATGTGGCCGATGACGCGGTCGAGCTCTTCTTGAGGAACCTGGGCCAGTTCGCCGCGTTCCAGTGGGTCGTGATGGAAAATGTAGAGTCGGGAGGCGAACTGGTCGAAGGGGAGCGAAGCTTCGCCGAAGCGCTCGCCACGGCCGGAGGTACTGACCTTGACGCCATCGCCCCAGTTCTGGCCACTGTCGTTGTTGGGATTGTAGAAGTAGACGCGCGTGATGCCTTCTGGATCGATTCCGGCACGCAAAATGGTGATGGCATGCCAGCCGATGAAACGGGCGGCGCTGTCGGTCACGGCAATACCCGCCGGCTGGGGGTGAATCAGTGGCTGGTTGCCGTTGTAGTCGGGATGGTAGCTGGCATAGAAGTGGCGCAGAAAGGCGTCCAGTTCGTGGAGCTGCCCGCTGGCCACATCGACGTTGATGCGAAAGCCGCGTCCCGACCACCAGCCATGGAACTCAGGGTTGACCCAGCGGTGGGGGTCGCCCTCCCGGCCGATGCAGCGCCGGCCCATTTCGGCATAGATGCGGTCCAGGTGGGGTACCACGATCAGGGAAACCGGGTCGAGGTCCATGGGCAATTCGCTGGCCACGCCGGAAAGGCTCGCCATCGATGAGATAGGCTGGCCTTCGAAGTGCATGATGATCTCATCGTCCCGGGCCGCCCAGGCCACCATCTGCAACAGGTAGTCAGGGTCGTTATAGGCCCACATCGACAGTGCCCGAGCTGATTGGCAGGTCGGGTTGTTGCCCTGACCGACCCCGAGCGGCTGCCCGAGCATGCAGAGCACGCCTTCCAGGAGTCTGGCGCGTGGCGAGACGGTCTCGCCGTAGGCCAGGTTGAGGCGCGCCTGTGACCATTCCGAAAGCGGCAGGCTGAGCTGGCGCCACATGGCCGGTGCCACCGGGGGTTGATAGAGGATGCCACGCTCGAGCAGCAAGGCCAGGCCGTAGGCTGCCTGGGCCGTTTCCGGCAGGATGGCGTCGCGGATCAGGGCGCGTACCAGTTCCTGATAGCAGAGCAGGCCATCGCGTCCCGTGGCGGAGAGCCCCAGCGCCTCGGCCAGCAGATGGTCGCTGTGGTCGGTGAGATGGAGCAGCAATACAGGGTGATACGGCGACACCAGGCCGGTGTCATGCATGGCCCGTGCGAAGCCGGTGGCCTCCGCCTGCAGGGCGGTGGCGTCCATGCTCTCCAGGCGTTCACGATAGGTGTCGAGACCGGGATCCTCGCGACAGGCCTGGGTGGGGCCGAACAGGGAACTGACGAGTCGGTCGGCTCCCTGCCCGCTGGCGCCCAGGTCGATGGCGGGATCGGCCTGACAGATCGCGATCTGCGTGATCATTCGCTTGACCGGCTCGACCTGGATTGGCCGCTGGTTGAGAATGCGCCAGATTTCTTCGATCAGCCTGTCGATGATGTGTTCATAACCGATGCGTGTCGCCAGGTGCTGGAACAGCTGGCGGGGCAGGTTGGCTAGTCGCCCCTGGGTGGCGCGCTCCGACTCGGTGGGAGCGCCGAACAGCAACGACAGGTTAAGGGCCATCACCTGGGTCAGGTAATGATGCGCCTGTTCGGTGGAAATCAGCGCATGACGTGTCTCGCCCTTGGCCACGGGCAACAGGCGCAGCTCGCTCAGGGCCTCGACCACCACGGTGTTCGGGTCGGGGCTCTGCAATGCCTGAACGGTCAATGACGGCAGCAGGAACTGTGGCGTGGCCCAGTCGGAGCCCTGGAAAATGCCTGCCGCTTCCATTTCCACGGCGCGTGGCTCCACCGCCGCGCACCCGCCGTCCTGCATCATCGCCCGGCGGGCCGTGTCCAGTACCTGAGGCAGCTTGCCGGGCTTGGCGAAGTCCGGCGCCTCGGCCAATTGCCCGATGGCGTCATCCAACTTGCCCAGCACGGCGGCGAGCTTGCCGTCATTATCGGGCGGCTCGCCGTTCTGGGGGTGATTCGATTGCGTCGTCACGCGGACTCCCGGTCGTCGATTTTCGACATGACGCTCTGTTCAGACATAGAAATCAAGTTCTTCCAGCGTCTTGAGCAGGTCGCGCAGGCGATGGGGGTCGTCGCCCTTGAAGTAGGTCAAGCCCCAGTGAGTGCCGAAGGCGGTGCGTTTGGTGACGGTTTCCTGCAAGGGCGGCGTGAGTTCGTGAGACTCGAAATAGGGGTGATCTTCCACTTCCTCGGGAATTTCCAGGCGGCTGACGACCCGCAGGCGCGGATAGACGCCGAAGCAGCCGGCATAGCCATTGGCGTCGACGACCTCTTTCGGGAAGAAGGCGGCAACCTCTTCGGGGGTGGTGTTGGGGTCGAAGACGAGCATGCTGGCCTGGTAGGCGTTGAACCCATAGACGCGCTCGAGGAGCTCGAAGACCTTGAAACCGGGCGGTCGATACGCGACCTCTCCGAAATACATCTCGCCGTCGCTGGTGACGAAGTATTCCGGGTGTATCAGGCCGAATTCGATATCGAACGCCTTGATCAGCTTCTCGATCTGGGCGGTGATCTGCGGGCGATAGCGCTCCAGCTCGGGGGAGGCCGGCACGAACACCGAATAGCCCAGGGTCACGTACTCGGAGATATTGAGAAAGGCGATCTTGCCGTTGTGGATCCAGGCTTCGACGGCGAACTCCCAGCCATCCAGGTGGGACTCCATCAAGACCGGAAACTCCTCGTCCGGGATGGTATCGACCTCATCGGGAGTGCGAATCACTCGGTGGCCCAGGCAGCCAGCCTTGTCGAAGGCCTTGAGGTGGATGGGATCGTTGGGGTCGCCGTCGAGCTTGAGCAGTGTCTGGTTGACCCGCTTGAGAAAGCGGATGACGTCGTCCTTGTCATGGGCTTCCTCGAAGATGCCGACGCGGATGCCGCCAAGCTGTGCGCGTCGTTTCATCAGCGCCTTGTCGCGCAGCAACAGCGACTGGCCATAGAGCCGCGGGTTGTCGAGCAGTACCGAATTGATGGCGCCGGCCCATTCCACCGTTTCCTCGTACAGGGGGATGGCGACGTCAACGCCCATCCCCTTGAGCGTTTCGGCGATTTCCATGGAGCGGTCGTTCAAGCGCTCGAAGTTCCAGGAAACATAGGGCAGGTCGTGCTGCTGACAGTATTCCGCTGCCCAGTCCGGTGCCACGACCACATACCGGCGGTCGAAATTCTCGGCGGCCTCAATGGCGTTCAGGCTCCAGCCCAGCAGGGCGATGTAGCCCTTGTCGGGGTCCTTCTGCATAGACACCTCCTTGGTGCAAGCGACAACGTGCCGACTCAAGAATGGCCGCACGCTCATGAGTTCAGCATAGCCGAATCGGAGGGTGGCCAGGGGATCCGGCATCAACGGTGCGCGCGGGGCCAACGACGCTTGCTCGCAGCCGGCACGCTTGTTATAGTGCGCGCCGCTCGATAGGCACTTGATCGCCTTCGAGTTCGACAGCAAAAAGTGTCGTCTGTGGTGGCCCCGTCGGTCCTCCCGCAACGCTAGATCGCGAACCCCGCCAGGCCCGGAAGGGAGCAACGGTAGTGATGGACGCGTGTGCCGGGATGTGGCTGTCGGGGCTGCCTCCATTCTGGCTGGTCTGGGAGCCATATGCTTCCCGTTCTGTCTCTTTCCACTCCTGCCCTTCTCTGCATTCCTTCCTTTCGTCCATTCTTTTCTCTTTTCATCCGGCTTCCTGCGCTACTGCTCCTTCTCTTTCTTCGTCATCCCCACACCGCCCGCTCGTGGCCGATTCGGCTCGTGCATTTATGGCTTGATGAAACGAAGTGGCGAGCCGATCATCCAAGGCAGTGGCGAAGGCGACAAGGAGACCAGGATGAACGCCAAGCGCATTCTCGATCAGTTGATGAAACAAGCCGGCAGCGGCGGCTCCGGGTCGGGGGGGACAGACCTCAAGGGCATGGTCGATAGCCTGTCGTCCCAGTTGGGTGGCGGCAGTGGCCAGAGTCGTGGACAAAAGGGCGGTTTCGACCCGAAGCAGCTATTGGGCGGTGGCGCCCTGGGCATGCTGATCGGCTCCAAGCGAGGGCGCAAGATGGGCGGCAAGGCGCTCAAGTACGGTGCTATCGCCGGTGTCGGCATGCTGGCCTGGAAGGCCTGGCAGAATTCCCGAGGTGGCGATGCGGGGGATGAAGCGCGTGAAGGCAAGCCCATGGATCGTCTCGAGGGTAACCAGCAGGAGCAGCGTAGCCTGGAGTTGCTGCAGGCGATGATCATGGCGGCGCGCGCCGATGGGCATATCGACGAGCGTGAGCGGGCCATGCTCACCGAGCAGATCGACGAGATGGGCGCCGATGACGAGCTGCACGACTGGGTGGAACGCCAGCTTGCCGCGCCGCTCGATGCGCTGGCCCTGGCGCGACAGGCGGATTCTCCCCAGGCGGCCCGCGAAATGTATCTGGTCAGCGTTGCGGTGATCGACGACGACAACCCCATGGAGCGTGCCTGGCTCGATCAGTTGGCCTCCGCCCTGGGGCTCGATGATTCGCTCAAGCGCGAGCTGGAACAGCAGGCGGTAGCTTCCTGATATCCTGTCAGCCCTCTGAGATGCTCAAGGAACCGATACGCCGATGTTGACTTTCCACACCGCCGCCACCCAGCAACGTCGTGCCCGTACCGAGCTGGACGGTGGCGTTCTGGTGACGCCTTACGAGTGCCCAGAGCGCGTCGATCTGGTACTCGAACACGTGCATGCCTCAAGGCTTGGTGAGGTGCGCGAGCCCGATGCTTTCGGACTCGCGCCGGTTCTGGCCATTCATGATCGCGGCTATGTGGACTTCCTGGCCGGGTGCTGGGACGAATGGCGCTCCCTGGGGCGCCAGGGCGAGGCGATCGCCTGGATCTGGCCGACGCGTACCATGCCGGGCGAGATCCTGCCCGACCACCTCGATGGGCGGCTTGGCCACTATGCACTTTCGGCAGACACCTCGATCTGCGAGGGCACCTTCGAGGCGGCCCAGGCAAGCAAGGACATCGCCCTGTCCGCGGTACGCCACAGCCTGACCACCGGCGAGCCGGCATTCGGACTGTGTCGCCCGCCGGGCCATCATGCCGCCACCGACCAGTTCGGTGGCTACTGCTTCTTCAACAATGCAGCCATTGCCGCCCAGTACGCGCTGGATCACGGGCTTGGCCGGGTGGCGGTGCTGGATATCGATTTCCACCATGGCAACGGCACTCAGCAGATCTTCTACGAGCGCGATGATGTGCTCTTCCTGTCGTTGCATGGCGATCCGCGTCAATGCTTCCCGTATTTTCTCGGTCATGCCGAGGAGATCGGTTGCGGCAAGGGCGAGGGCTTCAATGTCAACTATCCGCTGCCGCCGGGCACCGACTTCGCGGCCTGGGCCGGCGCCCTGGACGATGCCCTGGAACGCATCCGCGCCGCCGGCTGCGAACTGCTGGTCGTCTCGCTCGGCGTGGATGCCTTCGAGAATGATCCGATCAGCGAATTCAAGCTGACCAGTGACGATTTCACCGAGGTCGGCCGCCGCCTGGCCGGACTGGGGCTGCCGACGACCTTCCTGCTCGAGGGCGGCTACGCGGTGGAGGAGATCGGCATCAACGTCGTCAACGTGCTGAGTGGCTTCGAGGGCAGAGCGGCGGCTTCCGAGTGATCGGCATGAAAGCGCCGGCCCTTGCCGCGACTTTGCGCCCCGGTCGCCACCCGGTAGAATGAGCCGACCATCCAGAGGATTCGCCGTAATCGGCGAATCAGACGTTTCCGGCTGCCAGCCGGCCCAGCTGCAAGGATTCCGAGCCGCATGAGCTATCAGGTACTGGCCCGCAAGTGGCGGCCGCGCACCTTCCATGAACTGGTCGGGCAGGAGCATGTCCAGCGCGCGCTGGTCAACGCCCTGGACCAGGGGCGGCTGCATCATGCCTACCTGTTCACCGGTACGCGAGGCGTGGGCAAGACCACCCTGGCACGGATTCTGGCCAAGTGCCTGAACTGCACGGCGGGTGGCTCGGGCGACGAGGGCGTGACCTCGCAGCCGTGTGGGCAATGCGCGAACTGCCAGGCCATCGACCAGGGGCGGTTCGTCGATCTGCTCGAGGTCGATGCCGCCTCGCGCACCAAGGTCGAGGATACGCGCGAGCTGCTCGACAACGTGCAGTACGCGCCGACCCAGGGGCGTTACAAGGTGTATCTCATCGACGAGGTGCACATGCTGTCGACCAGCAGTTTCAACGCCCTGCTGAAGACCCTGGAAGAGCCTCCGCCCCACGTGAAGTTCCTGCTGGCGACCACCGATCCGCAGAAACTGCCACCTACGGTGCTGTCGCGCTGCCTGCAGTTCACCCTCAAGCACATGCCGCCGGAGCGCATCGTTGGCCATCTCTCGATGGTGCTCGAGGCCGAATCCGTGCCATTCGAGGAGAGTGCGCTGTGGCTGCTGGGCAAGGCAGCCGAGGGCTCGATGCGCGACGCCATGAGTCTCACCGACCAGGCCATCGCCTTCGGGCAGGGCGAGATTCACCATGCCGATGTGGCGGCCATGCTCGGCACCCTGGACCATCGCCATGTGCTGGCGCTGATCGAGGCCCTGGCTGATGTGGACGCCGCTCGGGTACTGGCCGAGGTCGCCTCGTTGGCCGAACAGGGGCCGGATTTTGCTGCCGTGCTCGACGATGTCACCGCCATCCTCCATCGGCTGGCGATCGCCCAGATGGTGCCGGATGCCCTGGACAACGGGCATGGCGACCGGGATGACCTGCTGGCACTGGCGGCACGCTTCACGGCCGAGGACATCCAGCTCTATTACCAGATCGGCGTGCAAGGGCGCGGCGACATGGGCCACGCGCCAGACTTGCGCACCGCGCTGGAGATGACCCTGCTGCGCATGCTGGCCTTCCGGCCCCAGGGCGTTCCCAAGCCCGCCAGGACGCCGCTGCCGATGCGTGGCGAGAGCGCCGGTGGCGCCGGGGGGAGTGAAGGCGGCTCGCCTTCCGCCACACCTGCCGGTGAGCAGGGGGGGGCGCCCGCCAGTGCTGAAGCGTCGGCTCCGGCACCTTCCGCGGGAGTGTCGAGTGCACGGGAACCCGAGGCGGCGCCTGAACCCGCTTTGGCAACGGCAGCCGCGCCGCCCGACGAGCCGACGCCGAGTGAACCGCCGCCACAGGCCTCGACGCCACCATGGGAAGACATGCCCGCTGACCGAACCTCCTTTGAGGCGCCAGTGGCGGCTGAGCCGGCGGAGAGCACCGTACCGGAGATGGGACAAAGCGAAGGCGCCGAGGCCGTTGTGTCCGATGACATGACGCCGGCCGTTGCGCCGGCCCCTGAGGTCGATGGCGAACCGGCAGTCGCCGACGCCGAGGACGCAGCCCCGCTGCCTGCCGAGAGAGAAGGGGAGGCAGCGTCGACAACGGCCGACGAGCCTGTCGCGACTGGCGATGCCTTGAGCCATGATGCCTGGCTGGCGAACTTCGATAACCTGGCGCTTTCCGGACTCACGCGCAATCTGGCAGCTCACTGCATGGTCGACCACGATGACGGCGAGACCCTTCACCTGCGGCTGGATCCCTCCCAGGCTGCCATGCAGGCCGACGTGCATGTGGAGCGAATTCGGGAGGCCCTGGCGGGAGCGGGCTTCGACCGGCGACTGGTGATCACCGACGGTGACTTGCCCGAGTCGATCGAAACGCCCCGGCAGCGCGCCGAGCGGCTCGCCGCCGAGCGTCATGCCCAGGCGGTTGACGCCTTGAAGGCCGATCCCCATGTTAAACAGTTGCAGCAGGCATTCGGGGCACGTCTGATCGAAGCCTCGGTCAAACCGTCGAGCGAGCACGCCCAGGGTTGAACGCCGTGCACTACGGAAGCCGTGCGTCACGGAAATGCACTGCCGAATTGAGACAACGAGCGCCGAGGGCGAGGTATCGCCACTGGCGTCGATAAATCACGAGACGAGGATACCGCCATGATGAAGGGTGGAATGGGCAACCTGATGAAGCAGGCCCAGGAAATGCAGGACAAGATGCAGAAGGCCCAGGAGGAGGTCGCCAAGGCCGAGGTCCAGGGCGAAGCCGGGGCCGGCATGATCAAGGTGACCATGAACGGTCGCCACGACGTGATCTCGGTGGACATCGACCCGAGCGTCATGGAAGAAGACAAGGAACTGCTCGAGGACCTGCTCGCCGCCGCGGTCAACGATGCCGTGCGCAAGGTCGAAGCCAGCTCCAAGGAGCTGATGGAAGAAGCCACGGCGGGGATGAATCTGCCGCCAGGTTTCAAGATGCCTTTCTAAATGCTTGCAAAGGACTGCGCTCGGCCATGCGGTGTTGAACTTAGCGTCAAAGTGCTCATTTAGCGCTGCTAAATTCCGCTTTTTCCGCTAATTTCGCCTAGCCTGGCCGTCGCTCGTCACCTTTGTGAAGGTTCTTGCATCAGGGGTGAGCATCATCCTGCACTCAGTGCTGCGTTGTGAGCGCGCGCGTCATGCTGGGTGACTGGCATTTGAGTCGTCGCTTCTTAACTCTGGATCTAGACACCGTATGAGCTTTTCCCCTCTGGTCGATCGGTTGATGGAGGCCTTTCGGGTGCTGCCCGGCGTAGGCCCCAAGACCGCCCAACGCATGGCCATGCATCTGCTCGAGCGTGATCGCGATGGCGGTCGTCGCCTGGTCGAGGTGCTGGGCGTGGCTCTCGAGGAGGTCGGCTATTGCCAGCGTTGCCGTACCCTGACCGAAGAGACGGTCTGCGCGCTGTGCGAAAGTGGTCGACGCGACGACAGCGTGCTGTGCGTGGTGGAGTCGCCCGCCGACCTGCTGGCCATCGAAGAGGCCGGGGGATACCGGGGCCGCTATTTCGTGCTGCATGGCCATCTTTCGCCGCTGGATGGCATCGGCCCCGAGGACATCGGACTCGACCAGCTCGATACCCGGGTGGCCGAGGATGGCGTCGAGGAAGTGATCCTGGCGACCAATCCCACCGTGGAGGGGGAGGCCACTGCCCATTACATCGCCTCCCAGTTGGGGCCTCGAGGGGTGAAGCTGTCGAGGCTCGCCTACGGCGTGCCCATGGGGGGAGAGCTGGAATACGTCGATGGCGGCACCCTGAGTCGTGCCTTCAATGGTCGCTTGCCCTTCGAGAGCGAGTGACATCATTTTTCCACCGGAACCCCGCATGCCCCTGACTCCCGAGATTCGCTGGATCGACACGCCCGAGGCCCTGGACGAGGCCTGCGCCGAGGTGGCCGAGGCCGAGGTCATCGCCCTGGACACCGAGTTCTTCCGCGAGAAGACCTTTCATCCCGTTCCCGCCCTGATCCAGTTCTGCGTGGGTGGTGCAGCTTATCTGGTCGATCCGACCGTGGTGGCCTGCACCGATGCCTTTTGTCGTCTGCTCGGCGAGGGGCCGCTGAAACTGCTGCATGCGTCCAGCGAGGATCTGGAAGTCTTCATCCACTGGGCAGGCGTGACGGTAACGCCGCTGGTGGATACCCAGATTGCCCAGTCGCTGCTCGGCGAAGTGCCTTCGATGGGCTACCAGAAGCTGGTCGAGTTCTGGGTCGGTGAAACCCTGCCCAAGGACGAAACGCGCTCGAACTGGCTGGAGCGTCCGTTGAGCGAGGCACAGAAGACCTATGCCGCCCTCGATGTGATCTATCTGCTGTCGGTCTGGCGGGCTCAGCGCGAATCGCTGGAACGTCACGGTCGGCTGGCCTGGCTGGAAGAAGAATGCCGGAAGCTGGTCGATCAGGCCGCACGCGGTGAAGAAAGCGACGGCCAGTGGTATCTGCGTCAGCGCCAGTTATGGCGACTCTCGCCCCGCCAGATCGAGGCGTATCGGCGGCTCACCATCTGGCGTGAGGGCGAGGTTAGGCGCCGCGACTTGCCTCGTGGCTGGCTGGCCAGCGACAAGCTGCTCTACGGCATCGCCGAGCGCATGCCCGAGAATCGCTTCGAACTGGCCGGCGTGGAGGGCATGAAGCCGCCATTGGTCAAGCGTGAGGGCGACGCCCTGCTGGCGCTGGTGCGCGAGGCGCATCACCTGGCGGAAGACGAACTGCCGACGCCGCCCTGGTCACCGATGGATGCCGCCTTCAAGAAGCGCTACAAGGCGCTCAAGAAAGTGGTCGGTCGTGAGGCCGAGGCCTTGGGCCTGGCACCGGAAGTATTGTTGCGTCGCCGCGATCTCGAAGCGCTGGTCAGTGCCTCGCTGCGGGATGAGCCACTGCCCATGCCCGAAGGCTGGCGAGGCGAGCGGCTTGCCGAGGCGCTCGAGACGGCGCTTCATGGAATAGCCCATCACGAAACATCGGAAACGTCGTCATGACCTACTTCAAGGGCAAACTGTTGTGCGAGGTCTTCAAGAGCCCACGCAAGGAGGAGATGTATCTCTTCGTGGACAAGACTCAGGGGCTGACCGAAGTGCCCGACGCCTTGCTCGAGCGCTTCGGGGAGCCGAGATCGGCCATGACCCTGCTGCTCACTCCCGATAAGCAACTGGCCCGTACCACGGGGAGCGCCATCATGGCGGCCATTCAGGAAAAGGGTTACTACTTGCAGTTGCCGCCGGCCAAGGAAGAGTATCTGCTGGATCTCTATCGTGCGCCGACGCAAGCGAAGTACTGAAGTGGGAAGTGGCAAGAGATAAGAGGAAAGAAGGAAGGCACAAGCGGCGAGACGCGAGAACCAGAACTCGCCGCTTGTCACCTCGAATCTCGTTGCGCGTAGCTCGGGAGAATCATGAGAGAACGTTTCTGGGAGCGCTTTTCCCTCGAGGAATTGACCGACGAGGAATGGGAGGCGCTGTGCGATGGCTGTGGTCAATGCTGCCTGATGAAGCTCCAGGACGATGACGGTGACCTGGCGGTGCTCAACGTGGCCTGCGAGTTGCTGGATATCGGCAGTTGCCGCTGCGGCGACTATGAGCATCGTTTCGAGCGAGTGCCGGATTGTCGGCAATTGACGCCGGAGCGCATCGAGGCGTTCAGCTGGTTGCCGGGGTCCTGCGCCTATCGCCGCCTGGCCGAGGGACGCAAGCTTGCCGGTTGGCATCCCTTGATTTCCGGTGACCCCGAGCGGGTCCATCGCAAGGGGATCAGCGTGCGCAGCTTCGCCGTGCCGCCGGACGGGGTGGCCGAAGAGGAGCTCGAGGAGCATATTATCGCGATTCTCCCCGTCAACGACTAACCTCCGGACCCCATGACCCGTACCCGTCACGAGATTCCGAGCCTGCAACTCAGGCTGGTGGCCGACAAGGATGTGGTCATCGGACCCGGCAAGGCTGACCTGCTCGATGCCATCGCGCGTACCGGTTCGATCGCTTCGGCCAGCCGTGAGCTCGGCATGAGCTACAAGAAGGCCTGGCAACTGGTGGCAACCATGAATCGCCATCTTCCCGAGCCGGTCCTGGAGACTGCCTCCGGTGGCCAACAACGGGGCGGGGCGCGGCTGACGCCCACCGGCCACGAGCTGCTGGCGCGCTATCGCGCCTTGCAGGCACTGCTCGAGCCCGCGGCCTCGCCTGCCGCCGAGCGCCTGCTCGACCTGCTCGCACCTGACGAAGGTGCCGATCCTGGCGCTTCCTGAGGTTCGGCGTCACACCCTGTCACGGTCGTCTCTCGCCTTCCTGAAAACCGCTACCGCCTCAGGGGGGAAGCTTGTTGCGTGGCACGCAGTGGAACTATAGTGTTCTCGTTATTTCCATTCATGCATAACGAGAACGATGGCGATGCGGGAAACACAAGGGCGGTATGGGCGGCTCGGAATGGCGCCGATGTTGCTGGTGGTAGCCATGTCGGCATCGGCGAACGAGCGGGTCGAGCTGTTTGCGGCAGCCTCGATGACCGATGCCATCGACCGGGCGGTGGCGCGCTTCGAGGCAACGCACGATGTGGATGTGGTGCCGGTCTATGCCGCTTCGTCCACGCTGGCGCGACAGATCGCCAACGGGGCGCCCGCCGAGCTCTACATCTCGGCCAATGTCGAGTGGATGGACTGGCTCGGCGAGCAGGGGGTGGCGCTGAGCGAGCGTGCCGATCTGGTCCACAACCGTCTGGCCCTGGTGGCGCCGGCGGGCACGCAGCACGAGCCTTTCACTCCGGGTGAGGGAGAGCCGCTGGCCGCTCGGCTCGGCGAGAACGAACGTCTGGCCGTGGGCGATCCGGCGCATGTGCCGGCCGGAATCTACGCCAGGCAAGCGCTTCAGTCGCTGGGCGAGTGGGAGGCGCTGGCATCGCGCCTGGCGCGTGCCGATAATGTGCGGGCGGCATTGGCTCTGGTCGAACGGGGCGAAGCGCCCATGGGGGTGGTCTACCGCACCGATGCCGAGGCCAGCGATGGTGTCAGGACGTTGGGCATGTTCCCCTCGACGTCTCACGAGCCGATTACCTACCCGGTGGCCGTCATCGGCCAAGCACCGTCTGAACAGGCACTGGCTCTGCGGGCCTGGCTCGAAGGCGATGACGCCATGGCGATCTTCGCAGAGCATGGGTTTAGGTGACGCTTCTTTCCAGGCACGCCACGCTAGAGGTTATGGATGCTGAGCGATGCTGAAACCGAGGCCATCCTGATCAGCCTGCGGGTGGCGGGCGTCGCTGTGGCCTGGATCCTGATACCCGGCATTGCCGTGGCCTGGCTGATGGCGCGTCGCGAATTTCGCGGCAAGGCGCTGCTCGATGGCCTGTTGCACCTTCCGCTGGTGCTGCCGCCGGTGGTGGTGGGCTATCTGCTGCTGCTGTCGCTGGGAAGCCAGGGCGCGATGGGAACATGGCTCGACGAGTGGTGGGGAATCCGGTTGCCGTTCACCTGGCAGGGCGCTGCCGTGGCCGGAGGTGTCATGGCCTTTCCACTGCTGGTGCGTGCCCTGCGGCTCTCTCTCGAAGCGGTCGATCCACGCCTGGAAGCCGCGGCCAGCACCCTGGGCGCCGGGCGCTGGCGGGTCTTTGCCACCATCACCTTGCCGCTGACGCTGCCGGGTCTTCTGACCGGCACCGTACTGGCCTTTGCCCGGGCGCTCTCGGAGTTCGGTGCCACCATCACCTTCGCCTCGAACATTCCCGGCGAGACTCGCACCTTGCCGTTGGCGCTCTATTCGTTGATCCAGACCCCTGGTGGCGAGGCGGCGGCGGCGCGACTCTGTGCCTTGTCGGTCGTGATCGCGATGGCCTCACTGGTGGCCTCGGAATGGCTGGCCAGACGTGCGCGGGCACGGCTCCGGGGGAGGGACGCATGAGCCACGCCGGCGGCTTGATCCTGAACGTGCAGCACCGTCTCGGCCAGTTTTCCCTGGAGGCTGACCTGGCGCTGCCTGGACGCGGCGTGACGGCGCTGTTCGGCGCTTCCGGCAGTGGCAAGACCAGTCTGCTGCGTCTGATCGCCGGTCTCGACCGGCCGGTGCGTGGTCACATCGCACTGGATGGTGACACTCTGGTGGATACCGCATCGCGCCGCTTCGTACCGGCTCATCGACGCCGGCTCGGCGTGGTCTTCCAGGAGGCGCGTCTGTTCCCGCACTATCGGGTGAGCGGCAATCTGACTTACGGCATGCCCGCACGCATGACGTCGCGCTTCGAGGCGGTCGTCGGCCTGCTGGGTATCGATCACCTGCTGGCGCGCTATCCGGCCACGCTGTCCGGCGGCGAGGCCCGACGTGTCGCCATTGGGCGGGCATTGCTCAGTGACCCGCGCCTGCTGCTGATGGACGAGCCATTGACTGGCCTGGACGGGGCGCGCAAGCGTGAGCTGCTGCGCTACATTCAGCGTCTGGCCGGGGAGGTCGAGATCCCTATCGTCTATGTCAGCCATGAACCCGCCGAGCTGGTCGAGATCGCCGATACGCTGATCCTGATGGAGCAGGGACGCGTGCGTGCCCAGGGCAAGCTGGACGAACTGATGGAACGGTGCGATCTCACCGAGGCGCTGGGAGGCTTCGATGCCGCCATGCCGCTCGAGGCAGAGGTCCGATCGCACGATGAGGCCTACGGGTTGACCCGCTTGGAGCTCGACGACGGCCAGGTACTGACCGTGCCCGGCCTCTCGGTTCCGGTGGGGCAGCGAATACGGCTGCGCGTGCCGGTGCGCGAGGTGGCGCTGGCGCGTGCACCGAGTGCCGGGCTCAGCTATCGCAACCAGTTGGTGACGGTCATCGAGCAGGCCTGGGTGCCGCCTGGCGATGCCGCCACCATCGAACTTCGCCTGCGCCTGGGGAGTCAGGCGCTACGTGCCCGCCTGACCCGCAAGTCCTACGACGAGTTGGGGCTTGTCGTGGGGCAGGAAGTGACGGCGCTGGTCCGCACCGTCGCCTTCGCACCAAGAGATGCCTGAAGATACGGCTCGCATCTTGTCACGATCCGGCTGTCCTCCCGCTTCTTTCCACTTATCTCTGCCTTCTTATTGTCGTCCCACTTCATGCTTTCCCCAGCGCCCAGAGGATGAAGGCATCCTCCCGCGCATGATCATGCCAGGCCTTGAACCGGCCGGAGGCGCCTCCGTGGCCGGCCTCCATGTCGATGCGCAGCAGTGGCGGAGGGGTATGGCCAGGGCCGGCCAGTTCGCTGAGACGGGCGTAGAGCTTGGCCGGCTCCCAGTAGGCGACTCGGGTATCGTGCCAGCTACCTTGCAGGAAAACCGGTGGCCAGGGGCGATCGGGGAGGTTGTCGAGGGGCGAGTAGGCCTGGAGGCGTTGTCGCACGCTCGGGTCGTTTGGGTCGCCCCATTCGCTGTATTCGGCAGTGGTCAGCGGCAGCTCGGGGTTCAGCATGGTGCGCAGGACGTCGACGAAAGGCACGTCGAGCACTGCCGCACAGAAGCGCTCGGGTGACAGGTTGAGGCTGGCGCCGACCAGCAGACCACCGGCACTGGCACCATGGGCGACGATGCGTTCGCCATCGCTGACGCCCTGATCGACCAGGGCATCCCGGGCGGCGAGAAAGTCCTGAAAGCTGTTGGTCTTGTGTGCGAGCTTGCCGGCCAGATACCAGGGTTCGCCACGCTCGCCGCCTCCGCGCACATGGGCGACGGCGAAGGCCACTCCTCGGGACAGCAACTCCAGGCGAGCCACCGAGAACCAAGCATCGAGTACCTCGCCGTAGGCCCCGTAGCCGTGGAGCAGTGTCGGTAGCGGATGCCCCACGAGATCGGCTCGCATCACCACCGAGACGGGAATGCGTTCGCCATCGTGAGAATGCGCCCAGAGGCGCTGACAGGCCAGCTGGTCGGGCTGGAGGTCGCCGTGGACTGCCTGACGCTTGAGCAGGCGGCGCTGGTCGCTGTCCAGGTCGAACTCCGTCCAGCTCGGCGGTTGGGTGAAGGATTCTTCGCGCATCCTGAGGCGGCGTGCGTCGAAATGCGGGGTGGCGTCGAGCGCCAGGCTGCAGGGCGTTTCGCTCAACGGCAGCCAGGTATCTCGCGACCGGGCATGGGTGGCGTCGAGTTCGATGACGCGTAACCGCACCTGGGCCTCGTGGTGATCGCGCTCGGTGAGCACCAGGCCCCAGGAAAAGGCGTCGACACCTTCCAGGGTGGTGTCGTCACGGTGAGCGATCAGCGTCTCGCCTTGTGCGTCAGGTGCGGCTTCAGCGACGCGGTCGAGGCAAAAGTGGGGGGCGTTGCGGTTGTGGAGCACATAGAAGTGCCCGGGGCGGTGATCGATGGCATATTCGACACCGGCTTCCCGAGGGCGGAAACACCACGGCGGGGTCGTCGGGGCTCGAGCGGGAACCAGGTGGGTCTCACTGGTGTCCTTGGAGGCGGACTCCAGTACCAGCCACTCCCGGGAGCGTGTCTTGCCCAGCCCGAGCCAGAATTCCGGGTCTGTCTCGCGCAGCATCAGCGTCGCGCGAGCGGCACTTGGCGACGCTGTGGTGAGTTGTAGCGGCAATCGCCAGATGCTCTCCGGGCGCTGTGTGGCGTCGAAGCGCGTGAACAGCAATGTCTTGCCGTCTTCCGCCCAGCAGAGTTCGGGGCCGATGTCGTCGAGGAGTTGCACCGGTTCGCCCGCGGGCAGGTGTCGCAGCCAGAGGGTGAAGGTCTCGTCGCCCTGGGTGTCCTCCGTCCAGGCCAGCCAGGTCTCGTCGGGGGAGAGCGCCATGTCGCCGATCTCGAAGAAGGCGCTGTGGCGGGCCCTGGCCTGAAGGTCCAGAAAGGGTTCGGCGTTTTGCGGTGCATCGTTGGGATGGCGCCACCAAACCGGATGATCGGCGTTTGCGGCAGTTTCGTTCCAGATCGTGAAATGGTCCAGCGGAACCGCCAGACTGCGTTCGGCCAGTTCGCGTCGTGCCAGGTGGCCGTGGTAGAGCCGCTCGGTGAGTCCCGCCAGTGGAGAGAACCAGCGATCCGCTTGCTCGTTGGCGGCCTCGAGAAAGGCTTTCACCGCGGGGTCGTCGCGCTGTTCCAGCCAGTGCCAGTCGGGGTCCTCGGGGCGCCGAAAGCGCTGAACGGGGCTGGAGCGATCGCCGGTATCGGCGTTTCGGTCATGTGGCGGCTGTGCTTTCATGCTGCGAGATGTACCATACTCGGAGTGAATTCAATAAGGTGCGCCACCAGGGGCGCTCCTGTACATACGTTGACGAGGTATCGATGCTGATTTCGGATTCTATTCCCCTACTATGGCTGAGCTATGCGGCGCTGTCGCTGGTCGTGCTCGTTACGGGCTACCTGGGACTGGCGTTTCTGCCGCGCTTGCCGCGATTGGTGATCACCTGGGCGGTGGCCGGCGTGATGTGGGTGCCCTCCAGTTTCAGTACACCGCTGAACGATCAAGGAGATGCCTATACCGGCATGGCACCGGCGGTCGTGGTGGCCGGCTTGGCCTTCCTCGAGAAGGATGGTGGCACCATGGCCTCGGCGCTGCTGCTGGTGGCGGTGGCAGCGGCCCTCGGCGGTCTGCTGGGCTTGTTGCTGTGGCGGCGTGGCCGGGGGGCCAAGCGCCGCTCAAACGGCGATTCGCAGGGTGATCGGACCGGGACGACGTCACGTGCCGATCGCGGTCGAGATGACAAGACGCGCCGGGAGCCGGTCGTCGGTTAAGGCCAGTACGAAGCGTGGTCGACCTTTCGTACAGGACCTAAGGAGCCATTATGGCCAGAGTCGGTTGCCGTATCCCGTCTGTCTGCTTCGCACTGGCGTTGCTGGCGAGCTGCCTGGGGTGGGGCGGGGCGGCTCTGGCTCAGGTGCCGGAGCAGCGTCCGGACGTGCGGGTGGTGGTCGATGTCTCCGGCAGCATGAAGCGCAACGACCCCGATCAACTGGCGGCCAGTGCCATGGAGCTTCTGGTGTCGCTGTTGCCGGAGGGAGTGAGCGCCGGCGTCTGGACCTTTGGCGAGCGAATCGACAACCCTCTGCCGCTGGATGAGGTGTCCGACCAGTGGCGTGAGCGGGCACTGGCGCTGCCGCCCGCGCTACGGGACTACCAGCAGTACACCGATATCGAGACGGCACTGGACCAGGCCGCCTCAGCCGAGGCGAACGGTTGGCGGCACCTGATTCTGATGACCGATGGGGTCATCGATCTGCCGCCGTCTCGGGGCAACAAGCCCGACATCGACGCGGCGTCCCGGCAGCGGCTGGTGGAGAGCCTGGCGCCGCGTTTCGCCGATCGGGGCGTGGTCGTGCACGCGATCGCCTTCTCCGATGAGGCCGATCTCGCCCTGGTCGAGCAACTGGCGCAGCGCACCGGAGGGCTGGCGGCCGTGGCCAAGTCGCCGGAACGTCTCCTGGGTGCCTTCCTGGACATCATCGAACGTATCTTCCCGGCCGATCAGGTACCGCTGGAAGAGGATGACCGGTTTGTCATCGATCCCAGCGTGGAGAATCTCTCGGCGCTGGTCTTCCACGGCCCCGACGATGAACCGGTGACCCTGGTGGCGCCGGATGGTACCCGGTACACCGCCGACACCGCTCCCGACGACATTCGCTGGCAGGTGGAGCCGCATTTCGACCTGATTCGCGTACCCGATCCCGAGGCCGGCGAATGGCGTCTCGAAGGACCGGTAGGCGCGAAGAGCCGAATCAGCGTGACCTCGCCCTGGCGGTTGCGCACCTCGGGTTTGCCGACGACGCTGTATCGCGGTTTTCCGGTATCGGTGGAAGCCTGGCTCGAGCATGACGAGGTCGGGACGCCGCTGCCCGATGACCTGCGCTTCTCCGTGGCGCTCGAGGGCGATGATGGCGAGACGCTGGCATCGGTACGGCTCGATGCCGGCGACGAAGGCCGCTTCCAGGGGCGGTTGCCGGCGCCGACGCAGACGGGCAATGCCCGTTTGATGCTCCGTGCCCAGGGCGAAGGGTTCGAGCGTCAGCGGGAGCAGGCCGCCAATGTCCTGCCGGCCATCGGCGTAGCCCATGACCCGGGCAATCACCAGTTGGTGCTGGCCGCCGAGCACCCCCGGCTCAATCGCGGCAATACCGAGATCCACGGTGACTTCCAGGAGCGACGCCTCCAGGCCGAAGCGGTGAGCGAGACCCGCTGGCGACTGTCCCTGCCCGAGCTGGAGGACGATACGAGCCAGCCGCTGCGCCTGGTGGCAACGGTGACTCTGGACGGCGAGACCCGCGAATTGATGCTGCCGACCGTGACGCTCAATGCCGATAGCCAGGTGGGGATCGGACGGCCCGACATGGCGGGGCCGACATTGACCGCCGAGCGTTTCGCGGAGGCAGATGAGCCTTCGGCCAGCCAACCCGACGAGAATATCGCCGATCGCTTCGTCGAATGGGTCAATGCCGTACCGGATCGGCTCCATGACGCCTGGCAGGCCGGTTGGCCCGGTGTGGAGCGCGCCGTCGAGAAACATGGCAAGGAGCCGCGGCTTTGGATCGCCATCGGGGCACTGCTGCTGCTGTGGCTATTGTCCGTGGGGTGGTGGCATCGCCGCCGTCGGTCACGGACCAAGGCAAGGGAGGAGCCACATGTGTGAATTGCTTGGCATGAGTGCCAATGTGCCTACCGATATCTGTTTCAGCTTCTCCGGGTTCTTGCATCGCGGTGGCGGCACTGGCCCGCATCGGGATGGCTGGGGCATCGCCTTCTACGAAGCCGGTGGCTATCGTGATTTCCGCGACCCCCATCCGTCGGTCGATTCGCCGATCGCGCGCCTGATCTGCGATTATCCGATCAAGTCTCACGTCGTCATCAGCCACATCCGCCAGGCCAATGTCGGGGAAGTGCGGCTGGCCAACACCCATCCCTTTACCCGGGAAATGTGGGGGCGCCCATGGTGCTATGCTCACAATGGTCAGCTCAGCCGCGAATGGTCGAATCTGCCCCTGTCGTTCTATCGGCCGGTGGGAACTACCGACAGCGAACATGCCTTCTGCTGGTTGATGGGCGAACTGCGTCGGGCCTTTCCCGACCCGCCGGACGATCCGGAAGCGCTCTGGCAGTATCTGCATCGGCTATGTGAGCACCTGCGGACATATGGCGTCTTCAATCTGCTGCTCGCCGACGGCGAGCATCTCTATACCTATTGTTCGACCAAGCTGGCGCATATTACCCGGCGGGCGCCCTTTGGGCGGGCGAGCCTGTCTGATGCCGAACTGGCAGTGAACTTCGCCGAACACACCACGCCCGACGATGTGGTGTCGGTCATTGCCACCGAGCCGTTGACCGACAACGAGAACTGGGTGCGCATGATGCCCGGCGAGCTGCTGGTCTGGCGGGATGGCGACATCCAGGGGCGCTATCATACGTGAGTTTCAATCGACTGTTTTACTGCAGTGCCCTGCTGGTATAGGGTAGTCCCAGAATAACAATGGCCGACCTCGGGGTCGGCGCGAATCGTGGAGAACGCCATGAACGAGCACGCCAACCCGGCCATTCTCAATGGCCCCGACATGGAAGGCACCGGCGACTACGCCTCGGTGCTGGATGTCTTTCACGCCAGCGTCGAGCGCTTTGCCGACAATATCGCTTTCAGCTGCATGGGGCAGACGCTCAGCTATGCCGAGCTGGACCGGCTCTCCGGTGATTTCGCGGCCTGGTTGCAGCATGAGACGAGCCTCGAGCCTGGCGATCGCATTGCCATTCAGCTTCCCAATACGCTGCAGTTTCCCGTGGCGGTCTTCGGTGCCCTGCGGGCCGGGATGGTGGTCGTCAATACCAATCCGCTGTACACCGAGCGGGAAATGGCTCATCAGTTCAAGGATTCCGGGGCACGGGCCATCGTCATCCTGGCCAATATGGCCGACAAGCTGGAGCGGGTGCTGGAACAGACCGATATCGAGCACCTGGTGGTGACCGAGCTTGGCGATCTGCACGGTTTTCCCAAGCGCCAACTGATCAATGCTGTGGTCAAGTACGTCAAGAAGATGGTGCCGGCCTATGGCCTGCCTCAGGCCGTGCCCTTGCGGCGTGCGCTGCGGCTCGGCGCCGGCCTGGAACATCGTGAGGCGAGCCGGGGGGCCGACGATATCGCGGCCCTGCAGTACACGGGCGGTACCACGGGGCTGGCCAAGGGAACCATGCTGACGCATGGCAACCTGGTGGCTAACATGCTTCAGGCTCGCCAGGCCATCGGCAAGGGCTTGCACGAGGGCGGCGAAACCATCATCGCACCGTTGCCCGTCTATCATATCTACACCTTCACGGTGAATTGCCTGTTCATGCTGGAGACGGGCAACCATTCGGTGCTGATCACCAATCCGCGTGACCTGGACGCTTTCGTCAAGGAGCTGAAGTCGCTCGACTTCTCCGGCTTCATCGGCCTCAACACCTTGTTCAATGCCCTGTGCAATCGCGAGGACTTCCGAGCTCTGGACTTTTCGTCGCTGCGGCTGACCATTTCCGGCGGCATGGCCCTGACCAAGGCGGCTGCCAAGCGTTGGGAGGAGGTCACCGGCTGTGCCGTGGCGGAAGGCTATGGCCTGACCGAGACATCGCCCATCGTCAGCTTCAATCCGATCGACGCCATCCAGCTCGGGACCATCGGCAAGCCGGTGGCCGGCACCTCGGTGAAGGTGGTGGACCTCGAGGGCAACGATCTGCCTTGGGGAGAGGCCGGGGAACTGTGCGTTCGTGGTCCCCAGGTGATGAAGGGCTACTGGAATCGCGACGATGAGACTGCCAAGGCGATCGATGCCGACGGCTGGTTCCATACCGGCGACATCGCGCTGCTGCAGGACGATGGCTATATCCGCATCGTTGACCGCAAGAAGGACATGATTCTGGTGTCCGGCTTCAATGTGTATCCCAACGAGATCGAGGATGTGGTGGCCATGCATCCGGGAGTGGTGGAATCGGCCGCCGTGGGTGTGCCGGACGAGGACAGCGGCGAGGCGATCAAGCTGTTCGTGGTGGCCAAGGATCCGCAGCTCGATGCCGAGACCCTGCGTCGCTGGTGCAAGCAGGAACTCGCCGCCTACAAGGTGCCGCGTCAGGTCGTGTTCCGTGACGAACTGCCAAAGACCAATGTCGGCAAGGTGTTGCGTCGCGAGTTGCGTGACGAGGAAAGCGAAACGTCGTGAGCGGCAGCGGCGCTGGGCCGGCTCGATTAGGCGGTGCACCCGGCGGGGCGTTACAATTCTCCCGCCAATGAACACCGGAGTCATCGAGCCATCGTGAGTAGTAGCCCCCAGACCGATCAAGCCGCCGACATTTCCCACCGCGATCTCGATGCCCTGAAGGCCCTGCAGCGTGAACTCGAGGGTGTCCAGCTGCGCGACGCCTCTCGCTTGGGCAAGCGACTCGCCGGCTTGAACCGGCGTGCGCGGCAAGGCAAGCCGGTGGATCGCGGGCTTGCCGAGGTGAGCCGCGAGATCGAACGTTCGCGGGCCAAGGTCGAGGCCCGCGCCGCGCGTCCGGTGCATCTGGACTATCCCGAGCAACTCCCGGTTTCCGAGCGCCGCGAGGATATCCTCGCGGCCCTGCGCGACCACCAGGTCGTGGTGGTGGCCGGCGAGACCGGCTCGGGCAAGACCACCCAGTTGCCCAAGCTGTGCCTGGAACTCGGGCTCGGCCGGCGAGGCCTCGTCGGCCATACTCAGCCGCGGCGACTGGCCGCGCGCTCCGTGGCGACCCGCCTGGCCGAGGAAATGCAGGTACCGCTCGGCGAGCAGGTCGGCTACCAGGTACGTTTCACCGACCAGACGGCGGAGGCCACTCGGGTCAAGCTGATGACCGATGGCATCCTGCTGGCCGAGACGCGCAACGACCCGGATCTGTCTCGTTATGAGGCGATCATCATCGACGAGGCGCACGAGCGCAGCCTCAATATCGACTTCCTGCTCGGTTATCTCAAGCGCCTGTTGTCGCGTCGCCCCGATCTCAAGGTGATCATCACCTCGGCGACCATCGACGTGGAGCGTTTCGCCGCGCACTTCGCCATCGAGGATGCCGATGGCAAGACGCGACCGGCGCCGGTGGTGGAAGTCTCCGGGCGTGCTCATCCGGTGGAAGTGCGTTACCGCCCGCTGATTCGCGACGAGGAAGACGAAGAAGATCGTACTCTCCAGGAAGGCATTTTGCATGCGGTGGAAGAGATCGAGACCATCGAGCGCGAGAAGCGCTGGTTCCATGGGCCTCGGGACATCCTGGTGTTTCTGCCCGGTGAGCGGGAGATTCGCGAGACGGCCGATACCCTGCGTCGTGCCGACCTGCGCGACACCGAGATCCTGCCGCTTTACGCGCGGCTTTCCAATGCCGAGCAGAATCGCGTCTTCGCGCCTCACAAGGGACGGCGCATCGTGCTGTCGACCAATGTCGCCGAGACCTCGCTCACCGTGCCGGGCATCCGTTATGTGATCGACCCGGGGCTGGTGCGCATCAGCCGCTACAGCTACCGCGCCAAGATCCAGCGCTTGCCCGTGGAGCCGATTAGCCAGGCCAGTGCCAATCAACGCAAGGGGCGCTGCGGGCGTATCGCCGAGGGCGTGTGCATTCGTCTCTACGACGAGGAGGATTTCCTGGGGCGTCCGGAATTCACCGATCCGGAGATCCGGCGCACCAACCTGGCGTCGGTGATCCTCTCGATGCTGTCGCTCAGGCTCGGCGACATCTCGGATTTTCCCTTCGTCGATCCGCCGGATTCGCGTTTTGTCACCGATGGCTTCCGCTTGCTGTTCGAGCTCGGCGCGGTGGATGACGGACAGCGTCTTACGTCCATGGGCAAGCGTCTGGCTCGCCTGCCCATCGACCCTCGACTGGCGCGCATGCTGCTGGCTGGTGCCGAGCAGGGCGGCTTGCGCGACGTGTTGATCGTGGTCTCGGCGCTGGCTACCCAGGATCCCCGGGAACGGCCGGCCGACAAGCGCGAGGCCGCCGATCAGGCGCATCGGCGCTGGCAGGATGCGGATTCCGATTTCGTGGCCTTGCTCAATCTCTGGAACGGCTTCGAGGCCGCTCGGGAAGAGCTCTCCGGCAATCGCTTGCGTCGCTGGTGCCGTGATCACTACCTGAATTATCTGCGGTTGCGGGAGTGGCACGATACCTTCCGCCAGCTGCGCCAGTTGCTGCGCGACATGGATATCGAGGTACCGGCCGGAGCCGCCGAGCCGGCCGCCGAGGCCGACGACGACGCCGCTCGGCAGGCGCGTCGCGAGAACGCCGCGCGCTTGCACAAAGCGCTGCTGCCGGGCCTGCTCTCGCATCTAGGCCAGTTTCTCGAGAATCGCGAGTATCTGGGGGCGCGCAACCGCAAGTTCATGATCCACCCCGGTTCGGGACTGGCGAAGAAGACACCCAAGTGGCTGATGGCTTTCGAGCTGGTCGAGACCTCGCGATTGTTCGCCCGCACCGTGGCGCGTATCGATCCGGCGTGGATCGAGCCCGTGGCCGAGCATCTGGTCAAGCGCAGCTACAGCGAGCCGCACTGGGAAATGAAGCGTGCTCAGGTGGTGGCCTTCGAGCAGGTGACCCTGTTCGGCCTGCCCATCGTTGCCCGCCGGCGTGTCCATTACGGTCCCATCGCACCGCAGGAATCCCGGGAGCTGTTCATTCGCCGGGCACTGGTCGAGGGCGAGTTCAAGACGCACGGCGAGTTCTTTGCCCATAACCGGGCGCTGATCGAAGAGGTCGAGGACCTTGAGGACCGGGCTCGCAAGCGCGACATCCTGGTCGACGAGGAGGCGCTGTTTGATTTCTACGATGCCCGGATTCCCGAGGACGTCGTCAACGGCAAGGGATTCGAGGCCTGGCGCAAGAAGGCCGAGCGTGACGATCCCGACATTCTCAAGTTCGACCGCCAGGCGCTGTTCGCCCGCCAGGCAGAGGAAGTCACCGAAGCGGATTACCCCGATGAGCTCGCACTGGGTGGCGTGCGTTATCCGCTGAGCTATCATTTCGCGCCTGGCGCCGAGGACGACGGTGTGACGCTGACCGTACCGGCGGCCATGTTGCCGCAGTTGCCCGCGGGGCGCCTCGAGTGGCTGGTGCCGGGATTGCTGCGCGAGAAATGCATCAGCCTGCTCAAGTCGTTGCCTAAAGCCATGCGCCGTCAGGTGGTACCGATCCCGGATTGGGTGGATGCCGCCCTGCAGACCATGACGCCGGACGACACGCCGCTCACCGAGGCGCTGGGCGAGTTCCTGCGGCGCAAGACAGGCACACGCCCGCATCCCGACGACTGGCGGATCGATCAGCTCGAGCCGCATCTGATCATGAATCTGAAGGTGGTCGATCACGAAGGGCGCGAGCTCGGGCAGGGGCGTGATGTTCGTGAACTCGAGCGACGCTTTGAAGAAGCGGCGGGGCAGGGAGCCCAGGCGCTGGCCGAGCAGGCCAGCGAAGGACGTTCGCTCGATAGTCTGCCGGAGACGCCGCTACCCGAGTCCCGGGTGACGACGCAGGCGGGCATCCGTGTCGAGGCCTTTCCGGCCGTGGTTCCCCGGGGCGATGCCTTGGATGTCGAGCTGTTCGACCATCCCGACAAGGCCCGAGAGGCGCATCGTCGAGGCGTGGTGCGGGCGGCCATGACACGCCTGCCCGATCAGGCCAGAACCATCGAGCGCCTTGCCGGCATGAAGCCTTGCGCTCTGCTGTTCACCAAGGTCGGCAGCAAGCGCCAGCTCAGCGACGATGTCGTGGCCGCGACCTTCCGCCAGGTCGTGGCGGTGGATCCGCTGCCCCGTTCGGCGGACGAGCTCGAGCAGCGCTTGGCGGCGTGTCGCGCGGAACTGGTGCCGAAGGCGGAGATGCTGCTGGCTACCCTGGAGAAGGCTCTCGAGGGTCACCTGGCGGTGACCAAGGCGTTGAAGGGCAATCTGAACCTCTCGTTGGCACTGGTATACAGTGATCTCAAGGCCCAGATGCAGCGTCTGGTGCACCCCGGTTTCGTCAGTGAAGCGGGCGAGTGGCTGGAAGAGTATCCTCGTTATATGGAAGCCGCCCGCATTCGCCTGGAGAAGGCGCCGAGAGAGCGCATGCGTGATCAGATGCACATGCAGGAGATACAGGATTTCGAGGCACGCCTGGCCGCGCGGCGCGAGAGCGAACGACGCGGCGAGGTAGAGGACCCGGCGCTGGTCGAGTTCGGCTGGTGGATCGAAGAGTTGCGGGTCTCATTGTTTGCCCAGCAGTTGGGGACCAGAATGCCGGTATCGACCAAGCGTCTGGAACGACGCTGGGCCGAATTGACCGGCAGGGCCTGACGCATGTACAGGAAGTTACCGGCGCCGCCAAAGAAGGGCGACGGGTCCGAGGAGATACGATGAAACAAGTGGTGATTACCGGCACGGGGCTCTTTACGCCACCGCACGCCGTTGGCAATGCGGCCCTGGTGGAGACCTTCAATGCTTGGGTTGAGTCGGAGAACGCCCGTCACGCCGAGGCTATCGCTGCGGGAGAGCGGGAGCCGCTGCAGCCATCCAGTGAATCCTTCATCGTCAAGGCGTCGGGCATTCACAGCCGCTACGTGCTGGATGCCGAGGGGATTCTGGATCCCGAACGGATGCGGCCGCGACTGCCGGTGCGTGACGACGATGCGCTCTCCATCCAGGGGGAGATGGGGGCTGCCGCCGCCAACGAGGCCCTTGAGGCGGCCGGGGTAGCGGCCGCCGATATCGACCTGGTGATTGTGGCCTGCTCCAATCTGGAGCGCGCCTATCCGGCCGTGGCCGTGGAGCTGCAGGCAGCGCTGGGTGCCGGTGGCCATGCCTACGACATGAACGTCGCCTGCTCTTCCGCCACCTTTGCGATCGATGCCGCAACCAATGCCATTCGGGCTGGTTCGGCCAGCCGCGTCCTGGTGGTCAGTCCCGAAATCTGTTCGGCGCACCTCAATTTTCGCGACCGTGACAGCCATTTCATCTTCGGTGATGCTTGCACGGCCATTGTGCTCGAAGACGATGCCGTAGCCACTGCCGAGTCTCGCTTCGAGGTGCTCGGCACGCGCCTGGCGACACGCTTTTCCAATGCCATTCGCAATAACGCTGGGTTCCTCAACCGGGTCACCGACAGCGACCCCCAGGCCGCCGACAAGCTGTTCGTCCAGGAAGGGCGGCGGGTGTTCAAGGAGGTCTGCCCCCTGGTGGCGGCGTTGATCGATGAACATCTGGCGCGTCTCTCGCTGCGAGGCGACGACCTGTCGCGTCTGTGGCTGCACCAGGCCAATCGTCACATGAACGATCTGATCGCCCGACGCGTGCTGGGGCGGGAAGCATCCCCGGAAGAGGCACCGATCATTCTCGATCGCTACGCCAATACCAGTTCTGCGGGGTCCATCATCGCCTTTCACTTGCATCGCGCCGATCTAGCGCCGGGCGCCCTGGGGGTGGTGTGTTCCTTTGGCGCAGGCTACAGTGCCGGCAATGTCGTGGTGCGTCGACGCTGATGGCAAGGGAAACACTGGAAGCACTGAATGAATGGCCGTGCCGGGCGAAGGTCAGGCCTGGCTCCGTCGGGCCATCGCATTTCCTGCGTTCATGCGTTGGCATTTACGCCGCGCTTCTCAGGGAATAGAAATGCTATGTAGGGAGACCGCAGAGTCAATGAATCGACCATCCATGCAAACCGTTCCGGGCCTTGGGCGTGCCTTGCTGGCAGGGCTGGCTCTCGCCGTGCTGTCCGGCTGCGCCACCACCTCGAGCAGTACCGGAACGAATCCCGAGGATCCTTGGGAGGGCTTCAACCGCGGCGTCTTCGCTTTCAACGATACGCTCGACCGTTATGCCCTGAAGCCAGTGGCCCAGGGATATCGCTTTGTGACGCCGGATCCAGTGCAAACCGGTGTGGGCAATTTCTTCTCGAATCTCGGCGAGATTCGGACCACGCTCAACAGTCTGTTGCAGGGCAAGGGTGCCAATGCCGGGGCTTCCACGGGACGCTTCCTGATCAATTCCACCGTGGGGGTTCTCGGGTTGTTCGATGTGGCCTCTCACATGGATCTGACGGCCCGGGAAGAGGACTTCGGGCAGACTCTGGCCGTCTGGGGAGTGGACTCCGGCCCCTATCTGGTACTGCCCCTGCTGGGCCCGAGTACGCTGCGCGACACCGGCGGCCTGCCGGTGGACATGTATACCTATCCGGTGACCTATGTCGAGGACGACACGGTGCGCTATTCCCTGCGTGGGCTGCAGGCCATTGATGCCCGAGCGGGACTGCTCGACCAGGAAGACCTGATCCGCGGTGATCGCTACAGTTTCATCCGCGACAGTTGGCTGCAGCGTCGCCGCTTTGAAGTCAGCGACGGAGAACTGGGGGAGGACCCCTTCGCCAGCGACGGTTTCGATCTGGAAGGCACCGACTTCGATGATGCCTTCGCCGAGTGAGGCGATGACGGAATGCCGAGCGACAATCAGTTGATCGGAGTGGTCGACGTGCCGGGCGAGGAGCGCGACGCCCTGGCCGACACCATCGCCAGGGACGGCCTGGCGGTGTTGGCGGTGGAGAGTGTCGAGCAATTGCCCGACGAGACGGCACTGGTGGTGGCGCATTCGCGGGCGGTGTCGCCGGAGACATGGCCCGACTTGTGCCGGCGACTGCCGACGCTGGTGGTCAGCGATGAACGCCAGGATGCCGAGTTGCTCTCGGCGGTGGATGCCGGTCTGGTGGATTATGTCATCGACCCGCTGCGGCATGGCCACCTGTTGCGGCGAATGATTCGTCGGGTCATCGAGATCAACCGGCTGGCCGAGGAGCGGGAGCAGGATCGTCGACGGCTGGCCGAGCTCAACGAGCATCTCGAGACCCACCTGGCCATGCTGCGCCTCGACCAGCAGGCCGGCGGGCAGATCCAGCGCAAGCTGCTACCGCCACGTCCGCAGCGCTCGGGTAGCGTCAACTGCGACTACTGGCTCGCGCCTTCCTTGTATCTCTCCGGGGATTTCCTGGATTTCCAGCACTACGACGAGCGCTACACGCTGTTCTATTTCGCTGATGTCTCGGGGCATGGCGCATCGTCGGCCTTCGTGACCGTGCTGCTCAAGTATCTGTTCAATCGCTGGCAGAGTGAATGGGACGGACGCGACCCGCAGGAACTCGGCCCGCGCTGGCTGGCGGCGCTCAACCGCGAGCTGCTCGATACCGGTATCGGCAAGCATGCGACCCTGTTTGTCGGGGTGATTGACCGTGAGCGTCGCTATCTGCACTATTCGCTGGGCGCGCAGCTTCCCATGCCCGTGCTGGTCGCCGGCGACGATGTGTCATCGCTGGCCGGTGAGGGCATGCCGGTCGGGCTCTTCCCGGATGTCGAATATCCCCGCCTGGGGTGTCCTCTGCCTGAACGCTTCAAGCTCTGGCTATGCTCCGATGGCATTCTGGAGTGTCTGCCGGGCGAGACGCTCAATGACAGGCTGGGAGAGCTCGAGCGTCGTGCATTGGCCAACGATACGCTGGCGGGGCTCAAGGAAGGCCTTGCGTTGGGCAAGATAGCGGAGGACGATGGAAATATCGCCGTGGATGCGCCTGGACATGACGAGCTGCCCGACGACCTGACGATCATGATGTTGAGCGGATTTGGCGATGATGATTCATGAAGGCCGCCTGCGGGCGGCGTTCGATTCCGGTGTCTTCGTGCTCAAGCTGTGTGGCGACGTACGACTGACACTGTGTGCGACTCTCGATCAACAGGCTCAGCAGTTGGCCGACACCCCTGGACTCGAGGCGGTGATGGTGGATCTGCGCGAGGCCACCAATGTGGATTCCACCGCGCTTGGCTTCCTGGCCAAGGTTGCCATGGCACTGCGTGGGCGGCTCGAGCAGGCGCCCACCATCGTGGTCGACAATCCCGATGTACGACGTATGCTCGATGTCATGGGCTTTGCCAGTTACTACACCCTGGTCGAGTCTCCGATCACCGAGCCGCATGAGTTGCGCGATCTGACCGAAGTGCCTGCCGACGAGGCGGACACGCGCGAGCGTGTGCTCGAGGCGCATCGTATTCTCATGCGCATGAACGAGCACAATCGCGAGCAATTCCAGCCTCTGGTGGAAATGCTGGAGGCGCAGAGCGCTGCGACCAGGCATCACTGACGCGTCGAACGTTTGCCGGGGCAAGTGCCGGTGTTTCGGCATGGCATGCCGGGGACGTTAGGCATGCCATGCTGCTCTCATGACTGTCGGAGTTCGCCGAGCAGGGTTTCCAGCTTGCGTTGATCGTCCATGAACTTGCGAATGCCTTCGGCCAGCTTCTCGGTGGCCATGGCGTCCTCGTTCAGCGCCCAACGGAACTCGGCTTCGTTCTGGGGCTCGGGAACCTGGGTTTCGGCGTCCAGAGGCGTCAATTGCCGTTCCAGCGGCGCGTGGGTCTCGGCCAGTTCGCCGAGCAGGGCGGGCGAGATCGTCAATCGATCGCATCCGGCCAGCGCCAGGATCTCGCCGCTGTTGCGGAAGCTTGCCCCCATCACCACGGTATCGTAACCGTGTCCCTTGAAGTGCTCGTAGATGCGGCGCACGGACTGGACGCCGGGGTCGCGCTCGCCGCTGAAGTCGGCATTGGGGTCGCGGGCCTTGTGCCAGTCGAGAATCCGGCCCACGAAGGGGGAGACCAGAGTCACGCCGGCATCGGCGCAGGCTCGGGCCTGGGCGAAGTTGAACAGCAGCGTCAGGTTAGTATGAATGCCTTCGCGCTCCAGCACCCGGGCCGCTTCGATGCCTTCCCAGGTGGCGGCGACCTTGATGAGGATGCGTTCGGGCGCGATGCCCTGGCGGCCATAGCGCTCGATCAGCGAACGGGCCCGAGCCAGGGTGGCGTCAGTATCGAAGGAGAGGCGGGCGCTGACTTCGGTGGAGACGTAACCGGGAACCAGCTGGCTGATTTCCCCGCCGATCTCCACCGCCACGGCGTCCAGGGCATCATCGATGTCGATGGCGTCGCGAGCGATCTCTGCCAGCCGTGCGCGGCGATCCGGCTGTTGGGCGGCCTGCAGGATCAGCGAAGGATTGGTGGTGGCATCGGTGGGTTGGAAGCGGCGAATCGCCTCGAGGTCGCCGGTGTCGGCCACCACGGTGGTCATGGTCTTGAGTTGTGAAAGCAGGTCATCTGCCATGGGGCGTCCCTTGTGTGGATCGTTCGAAGCGGCCTTTCACTCTAACAAGGCCGAATGAGTGAATATACCGGGCAAGGACGTCGGGCGCGTGACAGCGCCCGGCAGGAAAGGCGAATTGGCGTTATCATAAACAGTTTGCCATGGAAGATTGCGGAGGCGCCTTGATCCTCGATGCTAGACGTGCCGCCTTGCTGGTGGCGGCCAATACCGCTCTGGCTCCCTTTGCCATCGATGCCTACCTGCCGGCCATGCCGGCACTGGCCGAGGCGGTGGGAGAGAGCATCCATCATACCGAGCTGTCGATCAGTCTGTTCCTGCTGGGATTCGCCTTCGGCCAACTGACCGGCGGCCCCGCCTCCGATCGCTTCGGGCGTCGGCCGGTGCTGCTGACGGGGCTGGTGGTGTTTCTGCTGGCCAGCTTGATGATCACCCAAGTCGACTCGCTGGTCGAATTGCTCGTGCTGCGCTTCGTGCAGGCGCTGGGCGGCGGTGCCTGCGTGGTCAATTCGGCGGCCATCGTGCGCGATTGTTTCAGCGGTCGGGAGGCCGCCAAGGTCATGTCGACCATGGCGATGATCATGATGCTGGCGCCCCTGGCGGCACCGGCCGTGGGGAGCGGCTTGTTGTATCTGGCCGATTGGTGGCTGATTTTCGTCTTCCTGGCGGTTTACGCTGCCTTCCTGCTGTGGCTGATGGGCACCCGGTTGCCGGAGACCCGGGCGCCGGATGCGCCCAGTGCCTCGCCTCGTCAGGTGTTGCGCAACTACGTCAGCGTGCTGTGCCATCGCGAGGCCATGGGGTACGTGTTGTCGGTGGCCACGACCTTCGCGGGCATGTTCGCCTTCATCACCGCTTCGCCGTTTCTCTACATGACGCACTATGGCCTGTCACCGGCGATCTATCCGGTGGTCTTCGGGGCCAATGTGGTGGTCATGGCGGGGTCCAATCGTCTCAATATCCGCTTGCTGCGCCGGCGTACCCCGCAGCAGAACATGCGGCTGGGCATGGGCGTGCAACTCGTCGTGGCACTGAGTCTGATCCTGCTGGTAGCTACCGGGCTTGATTCGCCCGTTAGCGTGGTGCCCCTGATCATGGTGTTCATGGGCATGGTGGGCCTGATCACGCCCAATGCCATTTCCTCGATGCTTGAGCACTTCAGTCATATGAGTGCCACGGCTACGGCATTGCTGGGGAGCATCCAGTTCACCTGCGGGGCTCTGGCCGGCGTGATCGTGAGCGCCTTCGAGATCGACAGCGCCTGGCCGATGGTGCTGACCATGCTGTTCGTCTCGCTGGCCGGCAATCTCGCGTTGCGCGTGCTGGCCGGTCATGCCGGCCGGTCGGCCGCTGCGAGCCAGGAGGGTCGAGAAGAGGGCGCCTGAGTTTTTTACATCGAGTAAGCGATTGTCATGAAGCTGTCATTTTCGTGCGGCATCTTGTGTTTCGCGCAGGATGAACACTTCCATGAACAGGAGCTCTACTCCATGAACCGCATCCTCAATAGCCGCACTTTCAAGACCACCGTCATCGCTGCCGCCGTTGGCGTGGCTGGTGTTGCCCAGGCCCAAGAGCGAGAGCAACTGCGTATCGTGGGCTCCAGCACCGTCTATCCGTTCGCCAGCTATGTGGTTGAAGAGTTCGGTGCTACCACCGAGTATCCGACGCCGGTCATCGAGTCCACCGGTTCCGGCGGTGGCCTGCGCCTGTTCTGCAACGGTGTGGGCAGCGACACGCCGGACATCACCAACGCCTCGCGTCGCATGAAGCCCTCCGAGTTCGAGCGCTGCCAGGAAAATGGGGTGACGGACATCAGCGAAGCCATGATCGGCTATGACGGTATCGCCTTCGCGCAGTCCAGCGAAAATGATGCCATGCCGGTGACGCGTGAGCAGCTCTTCCTGGCCCTGGCTGCTCAGGTGCCGGTCGACGGTGAGCTGGTCGACAACCCGTACCAGCAGTGGAGCGATATCGACGACTCTCTGCCGGAGCGCGAGATCGCCGTCTATGGCCCGCCGACCACCTCCGGTACCCGTGATGCCTTCGAGGAGCTGGTCATGGAAGCCGCTTCCGAAGACATGGAGGCCTATGGCGAAGCCTATACCGATATCCGTTCCGACGGTGCCTACATCGATTCCGGCGAGAATGACAACCTGATCGTTCAGCGTCTCTCCGAGAACACCGATGCCTTCGGCATCTTCGGCTACTCCTTCCTGGAAGAAAACGCCGATACGCTGATCGGTTCCAGCATCGATGGCGTCGAGCCGACTCCGGAAGCGATCGGCAGCGGCGAATATCCGGTGTCTCGCTCGTTGTTCTTCTATACCAAGAACCAGCATGCCGAAGACGTTCCGGCGATGATGGAGTATGCCAACCTGTTCATGAGCGAGAAGATGATCGGCGACATGGGATATCTGAAGGACCTCGGCCTGATCCCGGCTCCGGAAGATCTGCGTGAAGAGCAGCGCAATGCCATCAAGAACCAGGAGCAACTGGAACTGGCTGATCTGAAGTAAGTCGACCGGGGCTTGCCCTGAACCGGCCGACAGCCAGGGCTGTCGGCCGGCTCACGTTAAGACGGATGATCCGTCGATGAACTCCTTCGAGAGAATCCTATGCAGACCAATCAACTCTTCGCCATCTTCTGCGGCACTCTCTTGGTGCTGGGTCTGATAGCCTTCTTCCTGGGACGGTCCAAAGCCTCCAGGGTGCGTGCGGCAGGTACCTCCATGCACGCTCAGCCCGATCAGTATGGCTGGTTCACCGTTCTATCCACGGCGGGGCCTGCGGTGCTGGTAGGGGCTGTCGGTGCCTTCGTGATGCTGCTGCTGGGCGGAGACATTCCGACCTTCTATCTGCTGGCCGGTAGTCTGACCGTTGCCTGCGTCGGGCTGATGGCCGGTATCTATCTGGTCAAGCCCAACTTTCATGCCCGCAAGGCCATCGAAGCCGTAGTGCGCTTCCTGCTGGCCGGTGCGGCGATGGTGTCGATCTTCACTACCTTCGGCATCCTGATTTCGATCATCGGGGAGGCGATTCGCTTCTTCCAGATGCAAAGTTTCTGGGATTTCATCACCGGCACGACCTGGAACCCCGGTGCCAGTTTCCTGGAAGCCGCGGGACGCAGTGATGAAGCCTCAAGTGCGGCCCAGTTCGGCTCGGTGCCGCTGTTCGCCGGGACCTTCATGATCACCCTGATCGCGATGCTGGTGGCCATTCCGGTGGGCCTGCTGTCGGCGATCTACATGTCCGAGTTTGCGCCCGAGAAAGTGCGCACCGTGGCCAAGCCGGTTCTCGAAGTGCTGGCCGGCATCCCAACGGTGGTTTATGGCTTTTTCGCCGCCATCACCGTGGCGCCCATCGTCGTGGCGGTCGCTGCCTTCTTTGGGATCGAGGCTTCCTTCAGCAACGCCATGGCCCCTGGCATCGTCATGGGCATCATGATCATTCCTTTCATCTCCTCGCTGTCGGATGATGTCATCAGTTCGGTTCCCGGCAGCATGCGCGAGGGGGCCATGGCACTCGGCATGACCCGGAGCGAAATGATCCGTGACGTTGTGGTTCCCGCGGCCATGCCCGGGATCATTTCTGCGTCGTTGCTGGCCGTCTCGCGGGCGCTGGGCGAGACCATGATCGTGGTGATGGCTGCCGGCATGCGTCCCAATCTCACCGCCAACCCCTTCGAGGACATGACCACGGTCACGGTCCGGATCGTCGCGGCACTGACAGGCGATCTGGAGTTTGGTAGTGCCGAAACCCTGTCGGCCTTTGCCCTGGGGCTGGTGCTGTTTGCGGTAACCCTTTCCCTGAATTTCGTCTCGGTGATCATGATCCGCCGATTCCGCGAAAAGTACCGCATCAACAACCTCTAAGCTGGGAGTCGTGACCGATGAACCAATCTTTCGATGAGATCAGTGCCCAGCTCAAGAGCCGTCACCGCAAGTCGGCACGCTTGAAATGGATGTCCATGGGTGCCTTGGGGCTGGCTGGCATGTTTCTGGTCCTGTTCTTTGCCGACATGCTGGTCAAGGGACTGCCGGCTTTTCAGCAGGCGCAGATCCAAGTGGAAGTCGATTACAGCGAGCAGGCCAGCGAGATTCCGCTGGCGGCACTCAGTGAGGAGATTCGCCCGCTGGTCAGCCGTGGCTACCTGCGCCTGATACCTCAGCGCATGAAGGACAACCCGGAACTGCAGGGGACGACGCGCACCGAGTGGGTGCTGGCCGACAGCGCGGTGGATCAGTACCTCAAGGGGCATCACTCCAATCTCGGGGCCGACGAGCAGTCGACAGTGGATCGCCTTGCATCCCAGGGTCGCGCGGAACTCAAGTTCAACACGACCTTCTTCGCCAAGGGCGACTCCAAGATGGCCGAGTTCGCCGGTATTGCCGCGGCGGCGTTCGGTACGGTGATGACGTTGCTGGTGACGCTGGCGGTGGCCTTTCCCATCGGCGTGATGACGGCGGTCTATCTGGAAGAGTTTGCGCCGGACAATCGCTTTACCCGACTGATCGAGATCAATATCAACAATCTGGCAGCGATTCCTTCGATTCTGTTCGGTCTGCTCGGCCTGGCCATCTTCATCGGCTTTTTCGGTGTACCGCGTTCGTCACCCTTGGTGGGTGGCTTGACGTTGGCACTGATGACCCTGCCGGTGATCATCATCTCGACACGTTCGGCGTTGCGCAGCGTGCCGGACTCCATTCGTCATGCCGCCTTCGGCGTAGGCTGTTCGCGCTGGCAGATGGTCAAGGACCATGTGCTGCCGGTTGCCTTTCCGGGGATCATGACCGGCTCGATCATCGGGCTGGCCCAGGCAATGGGCGAGACGGCGCCGCTGATCATCGTCGGCATGGTGGCTTTCATCCCGGATATCACGGGCTCCTTTACCGAGGCCGCCACTGTACTGCCTGCACAGATCTTTACCTGGGCCGGCGAACCGGAACGAGCCTTCATCGAGAAGACATCCGGCGGCATTCTGGTGTTGCTGGCGGTGTTGATCTTCATGAATGCGACTGCCGTGGTGCTGCGCAAGAAATTCGAACGTCGCTGGTAATCCCGCGGCCTAATACAGGTAATGCAATGATGAACATGCAAGTTGCCCAGCGGAGTACGATATCTATGACCGGTCATACCGCCGGAGAGCCGGTGACACGAAACGAGGACGCCAACCACGAGCTGAGCATCCGTGTGCGCGATCTCAATCTCTGGTACGGCAAGAACCAGGCTCTCAGTGATATCGACATCGATATCTATCAGAAGAATATCACGGCGCTGATCGGGCCTTCCGGTTGCGGCAAGTCGACGTTCCTGCGCTGTCTCAATCGCATGAACGACCTGATTCCTAGCGTGCGTATCCAGGGACTGGTCGAGATGGATGGCCGCGACGTCAACGATGCCAAGATGGATGAGGTGGCGTTGCGTCGCCGGGTGGGTATGGTCTTCCAGAAGCCCAACCCCTTCCCCAAGTCGATCTATGAAAACGTCGCCTATGCGCCACGCATGCACGATCTGGTGAGCCGCAAGGCCGATTCCGACGAACTGGTCGAGCGGGCCCTGCGTGATGCCGGTCTGTGGGAAGAGGTCAAGGACAAGCTGCAGGAGCCCGGCACCTCGCTGTCCGGCGGTCAGCAGCAGCGCCTGTGCATCGCCCGGGCCATCGCCGTGCGCCCCGATGTGATCCTGATGGACGAACCGACGTCTGCCCTGGACCCGATTTCCACGGCGACCATCGAGGATCTGATGGACAAGCTGAAGCAGCAGTTCACCATCATCACCGTGACTCACAACATGCAGCAGGCCGCCCGAGTCGCCGACTACACGGCGTTTTTCCACTTGGGCGAGATCGTCGAGTACAACGACACCAAGACGATGTTCGCCAATCCGGCCACCAAGAAGGCCGAGGATTACATCACCGGGCGTTACGGCTGATCTCTCGCTGACGGGCATCGGAAACGGGGAGGCGAGACATCGTCTCCCCGTTGTCGTGTCCGGCCGTCATGGATTTGACATCCCGGCATTGTATATATGGAATTCCATATATGCTTTGGAGCCCCCGACATGGCCAAACCGCGCGTTCTTTTCCTGTGCAACGCCAATTCCGCCCGCTCGCTGATGGGCGAAGCCTTGCTGAGGCACATGGCCGGCGATCGTTTCGAGGTCTTCAGTGCCGGTACCGACCCGGATAGACCCCATGAGTTGGCCCTGGCGGCATTGCGCAAGCAGGGCATCGACAGCTCGGGGCTGGCCAGCAAATCGCTGGATGACTTCGCCGGTCAGCACTTCGACACGGTGATCGTGCTCTGCGACAAGGCGAAGCAGGCGTGTCGCGATTGGCAGGGTAGCCGCGATGAACAGCTCTACTGGGATATCCGCGACCCCCGCTTCATCGAGCGTCCCGATGCTTACGAACAGGCATTGCAGGAGATCCGCCAGCGCCTCTTGCTATGGCAGCAGCTCAAGGCACACGACGACGGAGGAGACACTCCTTCATGACACGACGCATCGGTATCAACGGCTTCGGCCGTATCGGCCGACTGACTCTGCGTAGCCTCTGGCCCCAAATCGAGGCTGGGCAGGTCGAGATCGTCCGTATCAACGATCCGGGTGGCGATGCCGCGACCTTCGCGCATCTGCTGGAATTCGACTCGGTGCATGGCCACTGGGCGCCGGGATGTGGCATTCGGGCCGAGGATGATGTCCTGCTGGTGGACGGTCGGCGTATCGCCTTCAGCGGCGGGCGAGACTATGGGGCAAGCGACTGGTCGACCTGTGACGTGGTGATCGAGGCCTCCGGTACTGCCAAGAAAAGCATGCAATTGGCGCCGTATTTCGAGCAGGGCGTGGCGCGCGTCGTCGTGAGCGCGCCGCTCAAGGATGACGATGTACTCAATGTGGTGATGGGGGTGAACGAAGACCGTTATGATCCTGAGGTGCATCGCATCGTCACCGCCGCGAGCTGCACCACCAACTGCCTGGCGCCGGTGGTCAAGGTGATCCAGGAGACCTTCGGCATTCGCCACGGTTCGATGACCACGGTGCATGACATCACCAATACCCAGACCATCCTCGATGCTCCTCACAAGGACCTGCGGCGGGCCCGGGCCTGCGGCATGAGCCTGATTCCCACCACGACCGGCTCGGCCAAGGCGATCACTGCAATCTTCCCGGAACTCGAGGGCAAGCTGAACGGCCACGCCGTGCGCGTGCCGCTGGCGAACGCCTCGCTGACCGACATGGTCTTCGAGCTGGAGCACGAGGTCACGGTGGAGGAGGTTAACACCGCCCTGGAACAGGCGGCGAAAGGCCCGCTGGCCGGTATCTTGGGCTATGAAGAACGCCCTCTGGTCTCCATCGATTATCGTACCGACCCACGTAGCTCGATCATTGACGCGCCATCGACCATGGTGGTGAACGGGACTCAGCTCAAGCTCTACGCCTGGTACGACAACGAGTGGGGCTATGCCAATCGCACGGCCGAGCTGACACGGAAGGTGAGCTGTGGCTGAGTCGCTTGTTGCGCGTTTCAGGACGCTGCCCTTCGAGATTCGACAATATCTGCTGATCACCGGCAACTACTGGGCCTTCACCCTGACCGATGGGGCCCTGCGCATGCTGGTGGTGCTGCACTTTCACCAGTTGGGGTATTCTCCGCTGGAAGTGGCCCTGCTGTTTCTCTTCTACGAGGCCTTCGGCGTGGTCACCAACCTGGTGGGAGGCTGGCTGGGGGCGCGCCTGGGGCTCAATCGCACCATGAATCTCGGGCTTGGCCTGCAGATCGTGGCGCTGGGCATGCTGATGGTGCCGTCCGCCGCCTTGAGCGTGCCATGGGTGATGGCCGCCCAGGCGCTCTCGGGGATCGCCAAGGATCTCAACAAGATGAGCGCCAAGAGCGCGGTCAAGGTGCTGGCGCCGAAGGATAGTGCCAATGCTGGCAGCGCTCTCTATCGCTGGGTGGCGATTCTCACCGGTTCCAAAAACGCCCTCAAGGGAGCCGGTTTCTTCCTGGGTGGGGCACTGCTGACCTGGATCGGCTTTCGCGGGGCCGTCATCGCCATGGCGGTGATGCTGGTCGTCGTGCTGGGGTTGTCGTTGCTCAGGCTCAAGGCCGACCTGGGCCGCGGCAAGCGCAAGCCGAAATTCACCGAGGTGTTCGCCAAGTCGCGGGCCATCAATGTACTCTCGGCGGCCAGGTGCTGCCTGTTTGCCGCTCGCGATGTGTGGTTCGTGGTGGCGCTGCCGGTCTTTCTGTATGACCAGCATGGCTGGAGTTACTGGACGGTAGGCGGCCTGCTGGCGATCTGGGTGATCGGCTATGGCGGCGTGCAGACCCAGGCTCCGCGGCTGACCGGTCTGGTGCAGGGCGGCCCACGTACCGTCACGGTGTTCTGGGCCTTGATGCTGGCCGGCCTGCCGGCACTGCTGGCGATGCTGCCGCTGGCCGAGGTGGGCTGGCTGGTGGCGGGACTGCTGGCCTTCGGCGTGCTGTTTGCCATCAATTCCAGTTGGCACAGCTATTTGATCGTCCACTTCGCTCGCGCCGATGGCGTCTCCATGGACGTGGGCTTCTACTACATGGCCAACGCCATGGGCCGGCTTGCGGGAACGGTCCTGTCAGGCTGGCTGTATCAGGTGCATGGCCTTTCCGTCTGCCTGTGGGGGTCGGCGGCGCTGGTGGCGGCCAGCGCGCTGATGGCCCTGGCGTTGCCAGGCCAGAGGCACACGGCTTGAGTTGTGCCGAAGCAGAGCCGCTCGCACGAGCATTCACACACGAGGAGGCCACGACCTTGAGCCATATGACACCCTTGCGCGTCTTCAAGTGCCTGGCCGACGAGACTCGTCTGATGCTGACGCTGCTCATTCGGCAGGAAGGGGAGTTATGCGTCTGCGAATTGACCCATGCGCTGGACGAGTCGCAGCCCAAGGTGTCGCGCCATCTCGCCCAGCTGCGTCAGTGTGGGCTGCTGGTGGATCGGCGTGACGGCCAATGGGTCTACTACGGCATCGCTCCCGACCTTCCCGACTGGACATCGGCTATCCTGATGGCCGGGGCGGAAGGCGAGATCACGCGCCTCGAAACGCTCCGGGCGCGTCTCGCTCACCTGGGCGACCGCTCCGAGCGTCGCGTGGCCCTGTGCTGACGATCCATCGAGCTTGTCGTGGCTAGCGCCGGGTGCCTATTCCTCGACCTCCGCGACAGGGCCTAGATCAAGGCGCGCCGCATGCGTGCCGAGATCGCTTCGCTGACCACCACGGTAGCCAGTATGACGAGCAGGATGGTGGCGACCTGGGACCAGGCCAGGGTGTCGATGGAGGACTGCAGTTTCATGCCGATTCCCCCGGCGCCGACCAGGCCGAGGATGGTGCTTTCACGAATGTTGATGTCCCAGCGAAACACTGAAATGCCCCAGAAGGCGGGCAGTACCTGGGGCACGATGCCGTAATGGATCACCTGGGCGGATCGAGCGCCGGTGGCGACCATGGCCTCGATCTGGCGCGCATCGGTCTCCTCGATGGCCTCGTACAACAGCTTGCCGACGAAACCGATGGAACGCAGGGCGATGGCGACGATGCCGGCCAGCAGTCCCGGACCGATGATCGCGACCAGCAGCAAGGCCCAGATCAGCGAGTTGATCGAGCGCGAGGTCACGATCACCAGCAGTGCCACGGGGCGGACCAGCGCGGCCGAAGGCGTGGTGTTGCGCGCCGCCAGAAACGCTACCGGTACCGCCAGAATGACGCCACCCAAGGTGCCGAGGGTGGCGATGTTGAGTGTATCCCACAGGGGCGCCAGCAACTCCGGCATGTAGCCCAGCGCCGGCGGAAACAAGCGGCTGCCGATGTCGGCGGCCTGGCGCGGCGCATCGGCGACGAACAGCCACATGGTGTCTTCGTTCATCAGTTGCCAGCACCACACGAACAACGCCACCAGTGCCAGCCATCCGAGCCACAGGGCCAGGCGGGCCCGAGGCGTGCGGAACGTCCAGGCTTGCGAGTAGTGGGAGGGCTCGCCGGGCTTGACGTCGAGCTTGCTCATTGCAGGGTTTTCCTCAGATGGCTGGATGCGTATTCCGCCAGCATGACGATGGCGATGACGATCAGCAGGATGGCCCCGGCACTGTCGTACTCGTAACGGTCGATAGCGGTATTGAGTGTGGCGCCGATGCCGCCGGCACCGACGATCCCGATCACCGCGCTTTCGCGGAAGTTGATGTCCAGCCGATAGAGCGACAGGCCGAGCAGGCGTGGCATCACCTGGGGCTGGATGGCGTAGTGGACCAGTTGCCACCAGCTGGCGCCGGTGGCGCGTATGGCCTCGGCCTGACTGGCGTCGATCTCCTCGATGTCGTCGGCGAGCAGCTTGGCCAGAAAACCGATGGAGGCGAAGGCCAGGGTGATGAAGCCGGCGAAAGGCCCGAAGCCGAACATGGCCACCAGAAAAATGGCGATGATGATCTCCTGCAGCGAACGGCTCACCGCGATGATCGAGCGGCACACCAGATAGACCGGGCGTGCCACCAGGTTGCGTGCCGCACCGATGCCAATGGGCACCGAGATCAGAATGCCCACCACGGTGGCGGTGAGTGTCATGGTCAGGCTCTCGATCAGCCCCTGACGGATATCGCTCCAGCGGCTGCTGAAGTCCGGCTGCAAGAAGCCATGGGCGAAGCGGGCTCCGCGTTCCAGGCCATCGATCAGGCGTGCCGTGTCGACTTCCAGCGAGCTGATGGCCAATGTCAGATAGGCCAGGATCGCCAGCGGCAGGAGGACTCGCCAGCGACGGCCAGTGATGATCTGCGGCGGGCGTCGCCAGTGACGTGGATAGTGCCGAGCCTGCTTCATCCCACGCTCTCCGCGAGTGGCAGTCGACCAGCCCGTTCGGCGACTTCGTCGTCTTCGTGTTCCTGGCGCATGAGGGTCCAGTCCTCGGCGCCGTAGATCTCGGTGAGCATGGTGTCGTCGAGTTTCTGAGGCGCACCATCGAAGACCATCTCGCCGCTGCGCAGCCCGACGATACGATGCATGAACTGCTGGGCCAGGGGGACATCATGGATATTGACGATGGCCGGCAGGTCACGTTCTGCACAGATCTCGGTGATCAGGCGCATGATCTGTCGGCTGGTCCGTGGATCAAGGCTTGCCGTGGGTTCATCCACCAGCAAAAGCTCCGGCTCCTGCGCCAGGGCACGTGCGATGCCCACACGTTGTCGTTGACCGCCGGAGAGGGCATCGGCGCGCTTGTCGGCGTGGTCGAGCAGGCCCACCCGATCGAGCAGGCGGTAGGCGTTCTCGATGTCGTGGCCCGGGAAGCGTCGGGTAAAGCTACGCCAGAAGGGGACATAGCCCAGTCGCCCGGAGAGCACGTTCTCCATCACGGTGAGGCGCTCCACGAGAGCGTATTCCTGGAAGATCATGCCGATGCGCCGGCGAGCCCGGCGCAGCTCCCGGCCGCGCAGCCCGGCCAGGTTCGTCTTGCCCAACCGGATGGTCCCGGCGCTGGGTTCCACCAGCCGATTGATGCAGCGGATCAGGGTGGATTTGCCGGCGCCGGAAGGGCCGATCAGCCCCAGCACCTGGCCTTGCGGCACCTGGAAGGTCACCTCGTGCAATGCCTTGTCGCCCGAGGAGCCGGCGCCGTACGTCTTGGATAAGTGATCGAGGGTCAGCACTTGTCACCTTTCAGCATGCGACGAGGAAGCAGGCGACTTGCCGCCTGCTTCCTGATGGACGGCCGACTCAGTCGCAGTTGTACTCGACACCGTTGGCTTCGTCGATCTGACGGATGACGGCCCAGTGATCCTGGAAGCTGATGGGAATGAATTGTTCCTCGCCATTGCGGCCGAACTCTTCGGCAAGCTGACTGCCTTCCCAATCGAAGCTGAAGAAGGCTTCCTTGATATCGTCCTGCAGCTCGGGAGCCAGGTTGTAGACGGTGCCATAGCCGGTGGTGGGGAAGGTGTCGGACTGGTAGATCACCTCGAGCTGATCGGCATCGATGACGCCGCGGTCGATCATGCGGTTCTTCACCGAATTGGCAACGGTGGCGACCTCGTAGTCCTCGTTGGCCACACCGAGCACGGAGTTGTCGTGCTTGCCGGAGAAATCGACCTCATAGTCTTCGCCGGAGGTCATGCCGAACTCCGAGGCCATCAGGGCGGTAGGAGCCTTGAAGCCCGAGTTGGACGTTTCGGACGTGTGCGTCAGGGTCTTGCCGCGAATGTCCTCCACCTCGTCGATGCCGGAATCCGGGTAGGTGATGATCTCCATTTCGTATCCGAAAGAGCCATCCTCGGCGGCCATCATGGCGAAGGGGCGAAAGCCGGCACAGGCCACTGCCAGGGGATTGGAGCCAGTATTGAAGCCAGCCACGTGCAGGCGTCCGGCACGCATCGCCTCGATCTGGGCGGCGTTGGATTGTACCGGGAAGAATTGCACTTCCTTGCCGGTTACCTCTTCCATGTGCTCCAGAAAGCCGGCCCACACGTCGGCATAGACGGCGGGATCCTCGACCGGTGTATAGGCAAACACCAGGGTGTCCGGGTCGAGCCACTGGGACTCGTCGTCGGGGATGTCGGCGACCAGGTCACCGTCGGCGTCGGTGAAACGCTCGCTGAGCTGGAAGTCGGCCTGAGCCTGGGAGAGGCCGGCGGCCAGGGCGGTGGCGGCCATGCCGCCAGCGATCAGGAAACGGGGAAAGCTGTGCACGGGTCATCACCTGTGTCGGGAAATGGGAACTCGGGCGATAGCTTGGTCAGAGGTCGTGACAACGATGGGTCGAGGAGATGTCGTGCCGATGAAGGTTAGGTGACCCTGAAGCGTGATTCGCGAAGAGTCGGGAGTTACTGTCATCGAGACCCGAAAGGGTGTTCAGCTTTCCGGTGGTGCTGTCCAGAGAAGCGGATAGTGAGGCATTATCGTGCTTTCTTGATAGGCGAATGCTATTGCCGACTTTCGTTGACCCCGTTCAGGAGCCATCACTTGTGTGCCCTCATTCGCTGAGCCTCGAGCGCTTCGCCGTAGGTGAACTAAGCGACGTCGACCTGAACCTCGCGCCCGGCGAGATTCTTTGCCTTTCGGGGGCCAGCGGTTCGGGAAAGAGCCGGCTGTTGCGTGCCCTGGCGGACCTCGAGCCTCACGCAGGGGAGGCATGGCTGGGTGAACGGGCGCAGTCGATGATCCCGGCCCATGAATGGCGGGCCCAGGTGATGCTGGTGCCGGCGGAGAGTCATTGGTGGGCCGATCATGTTGGCGATCATCTGCCGACGGTCGCCCCGGCCGATCTGGAGATGTTGGGCTTTACTCCGGACGTGCTTGATTGGCAGGTGGCGCGGCTTTCTTCCGGGGAGAGGCAGCGTCTGGCGCTATTGCGGGCAGTCGCCCGCGGGCCCCGGGCATTGCTGCTTGACGAACCCACCGCCAATCTCGACGGAGTCACGATCCGACGCGTGGAAGCCTGGCTGGTCGAGCGCATTCGCGCTCGAGGCTGGCCGACGCTCTGGGTGGCCCACGACACGGGCCAGATCGCTCGGGTGGCGGATCGTCACTGGTGCCTCCGCGATGGGCAACTGGTGGAAGAGGAGGAGATGAGCGCATGGACGTGATCGTGCTCAGCTGGTGGCAATTGGCCCTGGCGGCACTGCTGGTGGTGGCGCTGGCAGGGTGCACGGTCGTCGCGCGACTGGGCATGGCCAGAAGCCTGCTGTTCGCCGCGGCGCGCACTGTGATTCAGTTGTCCTTGGTGGGCCTGGTGCTGGAGGCGTTGTTCGCGGCATCGGCATTGCACTGGGTGGCGCTGATGGCATTCGGCATGTTGCTGATTGCCGGGCGCGAGGTGATGGCACGCCAGACGCGTCGCCTGGTAGGCGGCTGGGCGTTCGGCATCGGCACGCTGGCGATGTTCGTGTCCTCGTTCAGCGTGGCCGTGCTGACCCTGACCGTGGTCATCGGGCCGGATCCCTGGTATCGGCCTCAATACGCCATCCCGCTGTTGGGCATGATGCTGGGCAATACCATGACCGGCGTGGCTTTGGCGCTGGACCGTCTGACCGACACGGCCTGGCGCCAGCGGGCGGTGATCGAGAATCGCCTGATGCTCGGGCAGCGCTGGCAGGAGGCGGTCGGCGATATCCGCCGCGAAGCGATGCGCAGCGGCCTGATGCCCACCATCAATGCCATGGCCGCCGCCGGCGTGGTCAGCCTGCCGGGCATGATGACCGGCCAGATACTGGCCGGCAGCCCGCCGGCACTGGCGGTCAAGTATCAGATCCTGGTGATGTTCACCCTGACCCTGGGCACCGGGTTCGGCACCCTGGTGGCGGTGGCTGCAGGGAGTCGGCGATTGTTCGACGATCGCCAGCGGTTGCGGCTGGAGCGCCTGGCCGCCCCTCGCCATTAGCAAGGGGCAATGGGCGAAGCGCCCTAGTCGATCAGTTCCACGGCCACGGCGGTGGCTTCACCGCCGCCGATGCACAGGCTGGCGATGCCGCGCTTGCCGCCTCGGGTGCGCAGGGCGTGGATCAGGGTGGCGATGATCCGCGAGCCGGTGGAGCCGATGGGGTGGCCCTGGGCGCAGGCACCGCCGAAGACGTTGACCTTGTCATGGGGCAGGCCCAGGTCGTCCATGGCCATCAGGGTGACCACGGCGAAGGCTTCGTTGATCTCGAACAGATCCACGTCGTCGACACCCCAGTCGAGCTTGTTCATCAGCTTGTCGATGGCGCCCACCGGGGCGATGGTGAACTCGCTTGGATGGCGCGAATGGGTGCTGTGGCCGAGCATGCGGGCGATGGGCTTGGCGCCAGCCCGATCCGCCGCCGCCTGGCTGGCCAGGATCAGCGCCGAGGCACCATCCGAGATCGAGCTCGAGTTGGCGGCAGTGATGGTGCCGTCCTTGGCGAAGGCCGGGCGCAGTTCGCGAATCTTGTCGAGCCGGGCCTGAAAGGGCTGCTCGTCGTGCTCGACCCGAGTCTCGCCCTTGCGATCCTTGACCGTGACAGGTGCCATCTCGGCATCCAGGTGGCCTGCCTCGGTGGCCTGCATGGCGCGTTCCAGCGAGGCAATGGCGAAGTCATCGAGCCGCTCGCGGGAATAGCCGCGCTCGGTGGCGATCTGCTGGGCGAAGCCGCCCATCAACTGGCCGGTCTCGGCGTCTTCCAGGCCATCGAGGAACATGTGGTCCTTCAATTCGCCGTGCCCCAGGCGGTAGCCGGTGCGCGCCCGGGTCAGCACATGCGGGGCGTTGGACATGGATTCCATGCCGCCGGCCAGCAGGACCTCGCCGCTACCGGCACGAATCAGGTCATGGGCCAGCATGGTGGCTTTCATGCCCGAGCCGCATAGTTTGTTGATGGTGGTGGCGCCGATGGTGTCGGGAATGTTGGCCTGACGCATGGCCTGCCGGGCCGGCCCCTGCTTGACGCCGGCGGGCAGTACACAGCCCAGGATGCCCTCGTCGATGTCGGAGGCCTCGATGCCGGCACGTTCGATGGCGGCGCGGATCGCCGTGGCGGCGATCTCCGGGGCAGTGAGCGAGGCGAGGCTGCCGAGCATGCCGCCCATGGGCGTGCGAGTCGCGGAGAGGAATACGATATCGTCGGCGTGGCTCATGAGGTATCTCCCGATCAGTGATGGTTGTGATTGTGAGGGCGCGTTGGTCAACGGCGTTGACCCGTCGGCGGGGCTATGATCTTCTCAGGGTCAACCAAGCAAGCGCTAGTGTAAATCTCGATGAATGTAATGAATGACTCTCCGCGCCGCAAGGAACTGACGCGCCAGGCTGCCCAGCTCTTCGTTCAGGAAGGCTTCGACCGTACCACGGTGCGCATGCTGGCCCAGGAGATGGGCATCAAGTCCGGAAGCCTGTTCCACCATTTCCGCGACAAGCAGGAGATCCTGGCCGCGGTGATCGAGGAAGGCACGCAAAACGCCCTCGGTATCGCACGGGCAGCCCTCGATGACTGCGACAGCAACCCTGCTTCGAGGTTGCACGCCATGGCCCGGGCTCACCTGGAGACGCTGCTCACCGACCGCAACGCCCATGTGGTGGCGCTGTACGAATGGCGACGCCTGGACGCGCCGGCGAGAGCCCATCTCAGCCACCTGCGCGATGCCTATGAGGCACTCTGGGAAGAGGTGATCGACGACGCCCTGGCCGCCGGCCTGATCCGGGGCGATCGTTTTCTGGTCTCGCGTTTCGTGATGGGCGCGCTCAACTGGACCGTGCGCTGGTATGACCCTGATGGTGAACGGACGCCGGATGAACTCGCCGGGGAGCTCGTCGCCATGTTGACCCATCCTGCCGGCTGACGGGCGCTTGTCGTTTGGGCATGGCGTCGACCATGGTCTAGCTCCATTTGCGTCTTCGGCGCTTGCCCTGCCGAGCACGAGCCTCTAGCTTGACCCTAGCGCTTGATAGGTTGACGCTTACGTCAACGAAAACATGGCGAGCGGTTTCCGACAACAATCACAAGGGGGCAAGCCCATGACCACGACCTTTCCCGACTATCATGCCTATCTCGAGACCTTTGCCATCGACGATGTCGTCGCCCGGCTCGACGACCATTGCGATGGCCGGTTGAATGCATTCGAGGCTTGTTGCGGGCGCCACTTGCGCGAAGGGCGCACCGAAGTGACGGCCCTGGTCCACGAGGACACGCGAGGACGGATCACGACGCTGAGCTATGGCGAACTGGCTGCCGAAAGCGAGAAGCTCGCCGGCTGGCTCACCGAGCACGGCCTGGGCGAGGGCGACCGTATCGCCTGCATGTTGCCTCGCTCGCCACAGCTGTTGATCGCGATACTGGCCAGCTGGCGCATCGGCGCGGTCTACCAGCCGCTGTTCACCGCCTTCGGATCCGATTCAGTGGCGTATCGGCTGGAGCGTGCCGATACCCGCCTGGTGATCACCGATGGCGACAATCGCGCCAAGTTCGATGGTCTGGACCGGTGCCCGCCGGTACTCGTCGTGGGTGGGCCCGATGCCGAGCATGGCGATGATCTGGATTGGGCCTCGGCCCTGGCGCATTCGCCCATCGAGACAGCGGCACCGCGGCAGTCGCCGGATGCCCCCTTCCTGCAGATGTTCACCTCCGGCACCGTGGGCAAGCCCAAGGGCGTTGCCGTGCCGCTCGCCGCCATGCCGGCCTTCGCGCTCTACATGGAACTGGCCATCGGTCTCGATGACTGCGACCGTTTCTGGAACATGGCCGATCCCGGCTGGGCTTATGGTCTTTACTACGCCATCGTCGGTCCGCTGTTGCTGGGTGTGACCACGCACTTCTGCGAGTCTGGCTTCAGTGCCGAGGGTGCGCTGAGCTTCATGGAGCGTCATGGCATCACCAATTTCGCCGCCGCGCCCACCGCCTACCGCCTGATGAAGGCATCGGGACTGTTCGATGACGCTCATGAGCGGCTCTCCTTGCGGCGTGCCAGTTCTGCCGGCGAGCCGCTCAATACCGAGGTGGTCACTTGGGTGGAAACGGCGCTGGGCTGTTCGGTGATGGACCACTATGGCCAGACCGAGACCGGCATGACCTGCTGCAACCATCACGCCCTGGCGCATCCCAAGCATGTCGGTGGCATGGGCGTGCCGATGCCTGGCTATCGCCTGGCGATCCTCGATGCCGAGTACAACGAGCTGCCGCCTGGGAAACCCGGCGTGCTGGCGGTCGACATCGCCTGTTCTCCGGCACATTTCTTCCCCGGCTATACCTGGCAGGAGAAGGAACCCTTCGTGGGGGGCTATTATCTGACCGGTGACGTGGTGCAGCGCAATGAGGATGGTAGCTTCCAGTTCGCCGGTCGCGACGACGACATCATCACTACCGCCGGTTATCGAGTTGGGCCCACCGATGTAGAGAACTCGGTTCTCATGCATCCGGCCGTGGCGGAGTCGGCCGCGGTGGGCCAGCCCGACGCGATTCGCGGTGAGATCATCAAGTCCTATGTGGTCCTGCGAGATGGCGTCGAGGCCAGCGATACGCTTGCCGACGAGATCCGCCAGCAGGTGCGCGAGCGCCTTTCGACCCATGCCTTTCCCAGGGTGATCGAATTCGTCGACACCCTGCCCAAGACACCCAGCGGCAAGATCCAGCGCTTCAAACTGCGTGCTGATGCCGCCGACAAGGCGGAGACGACCGCTCAATGACCATGGAGATGTAGCGATGCAATTGAAGGACAACGCCTTTCTGATCACCGGTGCCGCATCCGGGCTGGGCGCCGCCACGGCGGAGCGCATCGTCGCTGCCGGCGGCCGGGTGGTGCTGTGCGATCTCAGCGAGACGGTCGAGTCGCATGCCGCCCGGCTCGGTGAGGCGGCCCTGGCGGTACGCGGGGACGTGACTCGAGAAGATGACATGCAAGCCGCCGTGGAGGCGGCCGTGTCACTGGGTGGCAAGCATGGGCTGGCCGGTGTGATTCATTGCGCCGGGGTTGTCAGCGTGGCCAAGCTCCTGGATCGCGAGGGCAATCCTGCCAATCTCGAGGCCTATGCACGTACCGTGCAGATCAATCTGGTAGGCACCTTCAACGTGATGCGTCTGGCCGCGGCGGCGATGTCGCAGAATGACCCTTTCGAGGACGGAGAACGAGGGGTGATCATCAACACGGCCTCGGTCGCCGCCTTCGACGGTCAGGTGGGCCAGTGCGCCTACAGTGCCTCCAAGGCCGGCGTGGTCGGCATGAGCCTGCCGGCGGCCCGTGAACTTTCGCGGCACGGCATTCGCGTCATGGCCATCGCCCCCGGTGTGTTCGAGACACCGATGATGAGCGACATCCCGGAAGACGCCGTGGCGGCCTTGTCCGCCTCCGTTCCTTTCCCCAAGCGGCTCGGCAAGCCTGATGAATATGCCCGCCTGGCCGAGCAGATCGTCACCAACCCGATGCTCAACGGCGAAGTGATTCGCCTGGACGGCGGAATCAGGATGCAATGACCCGGCCTCGCCGGGAGCGATAAGTCGTAAGCGATCGCTGGAAGAAAAAACCATGACCCCATGCTGTCGGAACTCATGCTGTCTTCCAGCTTCTGCCTTCCGTTTTCCGTCTTGAACGAACGCTTGACTGTCATGCGTGGCGAGCGTAATTTCAAACAAATGTTTGAAAGGCGGTTTGCCAGTGATGGATGGGCCGCCTCCTGCGTCCACGTTCGAGGAGAGAGACAATGCCCGACTATCAGGCCCCCTTGCGTGATCTGCGCTTCGTCATGGACGAGATGCTCGATTATCCGACCCATTACGCGGGGCTGCCCGGTGGCGAGGAGGCAACGCCCGATGTAGTGGGGGCGATCCTCGAGGAGGGCGCACGCTTCGCGCGAGAGGAACTGCTGCCGTTGAACCAGAGCGGCGACCTGGAAGGCTGTCTGCTCGAGGGCGGCGAGGTCAAGACGCCGAAGGGGTTCAAGGAGGCGTACCACCGTTATGTGGAGGGTGGCTGGCCGGGTCTGGCTGCTGACCCGGAACAGGGTGGGCAAGGGTTGCCGCCGTCGCTTGCCATGGTGCTCTCGGAGATGATCTGTGCCACCAACCTGGCCTGGGGCATGTATCCGGGGTTGTCTCATGGAGCTGCCGATGCCCTGCGCCACCATGGTACCGAAGCGCAGAAGGACACCTACCTGACCAAGCTGGTCGAGGGCGTTTGGACCGGCACCATGTGTCTGACCGAGCCGCACTGCGGGACCGATCTGGGGCTGATCAAGACCCGGGCGGTGCCCAATGATGACGACAGCTATACGATCAGTGGCACCAAGATCTTCATTTCCGCCGGCGATCACGACCTGGCCGAGAACATCGTTCACCTGGTACTGGCCAAGTTGCCGGACGCGCCGGCGGGTTCCAAGGGGATCTCGCTGTTCGTGGTACCGAAGTTCATGCCGGATGCCGATGGCAACCCCGGTGAGCGGAACGGCGTGAGCTGCGGCTCCCTCGAGCACAAGATGGGTATTCATGGCAATGCCACCTGCGTGATGAACTTCGATGGTGCTCAAGGCTTTCTGGTCGGCAAGCCCCACAAGGGGCTGGCCTGCATGTTCACCATGATGAACGCTGCCCGTATCGGCGTGGGCATTCAGGGACTCGGGCTCACCGAAGCCAGCTTCCAGAATGCCCTGGCTTATGCGCGAGAGCGCCTGCAGATGCGTGCACTGTCCGGCGCCAAGGCCGAGGACAAGCCGGCCGACCCGATCATCGTGCATCCGGACGTTCGCCGTATGCTGTTGACCCAGAAGGCCTTCGCCGAGGGCGGTCGCATGCTGGTGCTCTACACCGCGCAGATGGTCGATCTGGTGGAACGTAGCGACGATGCCGACCGACGCGAGCAGGCCGAGACCCTGCTTGGCCTGCTGACGCCCATCGTCAAGGCCTTTCTCACCGAGGTCGGGTTCGAAGCGACCAACGAGGGGGTCCAGGTGTTCGGTGGGCATGGCTTCATTCAGGAATGGGGCATGGAACAACTGGTACGCGATGCGCGTATCACCCGCCTCTACGAGGGCACTACCGGTATTCAGGCGCTCGATCTGCTGGGTCGCAAGGTGCTGATGAGCCAGGGTGAGACGCTCAAGGTCTTCACCAAGGAAATTCACAAGTTCTGTCAGGCCGAGGAAGGCAATCCCGCCATGGCCGAGTTCGTGCGCCCGCTGGCCAAGCTCAATACCGAGTGGGGCGAATTGACCATGAGCGTGGGCATGAAGGCCATGAATGACCGCGAGGAGGTGGGGGCAGCCAGCGTCGATTATCTGATGTATGCCGGCTACGTGACGCTTGCCTATCTGTTTGCCCGTGCCGTGAAGCACGCTCAGGCGGCACTGGAAGCCGGAACCGATGATGCCGCCTTCTACCGCGCCAAGATCAATACCGCGCGCTTCTACTATGAACGGCTGCTGCCACGCACTCGCGCTCATGCCCAGATGGTCCAGGCTGGCGGCGAGTCGCTGATGACACTGTCCCCCGACGACTTCGGTCGCGGGTTCGAAATCTGATCCTTGTGGCTCTCTCTGATCAGGCGCTCTGATCGGTGTTGCGGCGGGCCTTGCCCGCCGCTTTTTTATGTCCTGGTGGGGCGGTGTCGATTTCGGCGGTTACCGGGCGACCGGCAAGGTGAGGTGATATCTTGTGCTTGATGCGGGTAAACAGACTGGCGAACCTCGACTGGGGGGAGGCTGAAATGACGAACCACATTCGAGCCACCATTATGCCGACCTTGCGCTATCGCCATGCTGCCGAGGCGATCGACTGGTTGTGCGAGGCGTTCGGCTTCGAGCGGCATCGGGTCGTGGAAGACGATGCCGGCGGCATCGCCCACGCCCAACTGACCCTCGGTAACGGCATGGTCATGCTGGGATCGGCGCGGGAAGGAGAATTCGACCGCTGGCAGGTGCCGATGCCGGCACGAGAGGCGCCGGTGACGCAGAGCCCCTATGTCATCGTCGACGATGTCGATGCTCACCATCGCCAGGCCGCAGCGATGGGCGCGACAGTACTGATGCCGCCCGAGGACCAGCCCTATGGCGGTCGCTTGTACAGCTGTCGGGACCTCGAGGGGCACCTATGGAATTTCGGCAGCTACGATCCCTGGCGTACGGACTGACTCGCCGCCGCGCACGCTACCCGACCGGCCTCTCGTCGGCCGGATAGCGACGCCTTGCGACAGGCCTCAGGCGATGCTGTCCACCACACCGCCGTCCACCCGCAGGGCGGCGCCGCTGGTGGCCGAGGCCTGGGGCGAGGCGGCGTAGACCACCATGTTGGCCACTTCCTCGACGCTGGCGGCCCGCTGGATGATCGAGCTGGGTCGTTGGGCCATCACGAAGTCCCGTGCAGTGTCTTCCATCGACTTGCCGCTTTCCTTTTGCTGCTCGGCAAGCATCTCCTGGACGCCCTCGGAGAGCGTCGGCCCCGGCAGTATCGCGTTGACCGTGACGCCGGTGCCGGCCAGACGCTTGGCCAGGCCCCGAGACAGCGACAGATAGGCGGTCTTGGTCACGCCGTAGTGGATCATGTCCTCGGGAATGTTAAGCGCCGATTCCGACGACAGAAAGAGGATGCGCCCCCAGCCCCGTTCGACCATGCCGCCGGCATAGGCCCGCGACAGGCGCACGCCGGACATGACATTGACATCGAAGAACCGCTGCCATTCATCGTCCGGCGTGTCGAAGAAGTCCTGAGGGCCGAAGATGCCGACGTTGTTGACCAGGATATCGGCCTCGGGCTCGGCGGTGAGCATGGCCTCGCAGCCATCGGCACCGCCGAGGTCGGCGGCCACGCCGCGCGCATCGGCATTCGGCACCTGCTGGCGCAGGCGGTCCAGGGCATCGTTGACGGCGTACTGCTTGCGCCCATTCACTACCACCGTGGCCCCGCTTTCGGCCAGACCCTTGGCGATGGCGAAGCCGATGCCGCCGGTGGAGCCAGTGACGATGGCCGTCTTGCCGGTCAGATCAATCTGCATGGAAGCCTCCTGAGGTTCCACCATGTACCATGAAGGATGATAGATAGCACTCTAACAAATATCCCGGTTTCATGGCGACAGGATCGTGACGACGGAAGAGAGGCGCCAGGAGGTACCGAGGAATCGCAGATCGTGTCACAAAAGTGGCATGATGGGGCTTCCAGGCAATACGTTCGAGCGATTCAAGGAAGAAACGCCTCATGACTGTCACGCTGTCACGATCTCGCGAGGTCTCCGACGAGCTCACCATGGTGCCACTGGACCGCCATCATGCCTCGGCGCTTTTCGACGCCGTCGATGCCAACCGGCCCATGCTGCACAAGTGGCTGCCCTGGGTGGAGGCCACCCGATCGGTCGACGATAGCCGCGCCTTCATCGACTCGGCGATGCAGGAGTGGCAGGCAGGTACTGCCATGCATTTCGCCATTCTGTGGCGCGGCGATCTGGTGGGTGCCTGCGGATTCAATCGAATCGTGGCGCGTCGGCGCTCGGCGGCGCTGGGCTATTGGTTGGCTCATGACGCCACCGGCCACGGCATCGTGACGGCTTGCGTACGCGAGTTGCTGGAACTCGGCTTTGGCGAGCTGCGGCTGCATCGCATCGAGTTGCATTGCGGCGAGCACAACGCGAAGAGCCGTGCCGTGGCCGAGCGACTGGGGTTCACTGAGGAAGGGCGCTTGCGAGAGTGCGAGTGGCTCGGCGAGCAACCCGTGACGCACCGGGTATACGGCATGCTGGCGCCTGAATGGGAGGCGAGGTGAGGGCGTGACCGAGGAGGCATCTATCGTCATGCGACGGGCGAGATCGGAGGATGCCGCCGGCATCGCCCATGTGCATGTCCGGTCATGGCAGATAGCCTATCGCGATATGCTATCGCGGGATTATCTGGAGCGCTTGTCTGTCGCGCAACGACAGCGCCAGTGGCAGGCCAGGTTGAAGCATGACGAGACTCGGGTGATGGTGGCCGAGAGTGACGGACGGGTGATCGGCTTCTGCGCCTGGGGCTCCTGTCGCGACACCGAAGCCGTGCCATGCCAGATCGAGGTGTATAGCTTCTATCTGGATCCGGCTTATTGGTCTCGCGGGGTCGGTCGGCGACTTTGGCAGCATGCCTTGGCAGAAATACGTCAAGGTTCATCCACTCGCATTAGCCTATGGGTGCTGACCGCCAATCAGCGAGCGTTGCGGTTCTATCGTTCGCTGGGTTTCGAGTGCGATTCAGGGTCCAGGACGTCCTTTGAGTTGGGGGGAGTCACCTTGGGCGAGGAGCGCTGGGTCGGTACTCCCAAGGGATTATGGCGAGCGCTATGTCCAGCGTGACCAAGACATCGCAAGCTGGGTATGAAAAAGCTGGAGGATGAAAAGTTCGGGGGACCAGTGGAGAAAATCCTGATCAGTGCGTGCCTGTTGGGCCAGCCGGTTCGCTATGATGGTCGTGCCAAGACACAGGAGAGCGACCTCCTGGCGTGCTGGCGCGAGCAAGGACGGCTGGTCACGGTATGCCCCGAGGTGCAGGCCGGGCTCGCCACGCCTCGTGCGCCGGCCGAGATCCAGGCGGGAGATGGTCACGATGTTCTCGAGGGTAGCGCTCGCGTCATCACCCGTGATCGCGAGGATGTCACGCCGGCCTTTCTGCATGGCGCCGAGCTGGCATTGGCGCTCTGTCAGCGCCATCGAATCCGTTATGCCATCCTCACCGAGGCCAGTCCCTCCTGTGGCAGCCAGCGTATCTATGATGGTGATTTCGCGGGGCATACGGTAGCTGGTATGGGCGTGACCTCGGCGCTGCTGACGCGGCATGGCGTGAAGGTCTTCAGCCAGCATGAGCTCGGGCGGGTGGCGGCGTTGTTGTGACGGGGCCTGCGCGAAGCGGCCCGAGACCGTGGCTGTGTCGAGCGTGAGATGGCGACGAGGGGCCGTTCCTCGGACTACCGGGCCTGTTCGTCGACCTGGAAGAGCCCGAAGGTATTGCCCTCGGGGTCGAGGAAGTACCCTTGCCAGCAGGTGTCGGGAACGGCGAAGACCGGCAGAGCGACCCGGCCGCCGAGGGCGGCAATGCGCTCGGTACTGGCATGGATGTCGTCGACCTCGAAGGAGCAGGTGAAAGCATTGGTGCCGCATCCATCCGGTGGCGTGGCGGCGGGGCGTTGCAGCAGGCCGCCTTGCATGCCTTTGGCGTCGATACGCCAGTATGCCACTGGTAACCCTTCGACTCGGGTGAATGTCCAGCCGAAGAGCTCGCTATAGAAGTGGCGGGCACGATCGGGCATCTCGGCCTGGATCTCGAAGTAGAGATGGGCGTTCATGGACGTTTCCTCCTGATGGTACGGGGCATGGTCTGATGCGTGTCTGGCGGGGCTTGCGAGCCATTGGCGGCGCGAGAGCCGGTAAACGAAGCAGTCGTCGTCGCCGAAGCGCCGCTGTTCCAGGAAACGAAAGCCCAGGCGCTCGTAGAAGCGCTGGGCGCGACGATTCGCGGCGAGCGGGTCGATCAACACGGCCGTGACATCCTCGGCGGCGAAACAGCGCTCCAGTGCCTGGCGCATCATGCGACGGCCGTATCCTTTGCCGAGATCCTGCGTCTCGCCGATCCAGATATCGATGGCGCGCAGTCCGGCCGATACCGCCCCCCAGTAGTGGCTGTCTTCCTGCGCGGGGTCGATGATCTGGAGAAAGCCGATGGGGCGGCCGCCGAGCTCGGCGATCAACTGTTCCCGCCAGGGCGGCGTACGCAGCAGCTCCGTCTCCCAGCCCCAGTCATCGTTGGGCGAGGCCGCCACGACATGGGGCTGGGTATCCCAGTGACGCAGTCGTGGCACATCGTCCGGTGTGGCCGGGCGCAGGGTGAGCGGGGCGGACGTGTCGGCGGTCATGGCATTCGGGTCACTTCCACTTGATATTGCAGCCCATGGAAGGCTTCTGTGTCTCGCTGGGCGCCTGGTCGGCCAGTACGGCATCGGCGGCCTCGCGGAGGTCGCGTCCGGTCACCGGTGTATCGTGGCTCGGACGGCTGTCATCGAACTGGCCGCGATAGGCGAGCCTGTGTCGGCGATCGAACAGGAAGAAGTCCGGGGTGCAGGCCGCATCGAAGGCTCGTGCCACGTCCTGGGTCTCGTCGACCAGATAGGGAAAGGTATAGCCGCGTGCGCGGGCTTCCTCCACCATGCGTTCGGGACGATCCTCGGGATGGGCCTGGAAGTCGTTGCTGTTGATACCGACCACCGCCAGGCCCCGTGCCTGGTACTCACGGGCGAAGTCGGCAAGGGCGTCGGCCAGGTGCTTCACGAAGGGGCAGTGGTTGCACATGAAGATGACCAGCAGTGGCTGGTTGGGATAGCCCTCGCTGCCTACCAGGTGACCTTCCGCATCGGGCAGCCGAAAGGTGGGCAAGGGGCTTTGCAGTTCGGTCATCCGGGAAGGTGTCAGGGGCATGCTGGCTGGTTCCTCGTCGTCGAGATGTGGGTTTCAGCCTAACAGAAGGGGGCTGAACGCGCCGGTGCCGAGGCAGACAGCCAATGGGCGGGACGCTAGTATCGGAAGAGAGATTCCCCTGCTTTCTCGTTCACCTTTCAGGAGCGTTGCGTGATGGAACTCCTCCAGGCCTTTCTCACCGTGACAGTGGTTCATCTACTGGCCGCCGCCTCGCCGGGACCGGATTTCGTGATGGTCTCCCAGCAGTCCCTGGTGCACGGCCGACGCGCCGGACTCCTGTGCAGTCTGGGCATTGCGCTGGGGTTGTCGGTGCATATCGTCTATTCGTCCATTGGCATGGCGTCATTGATGAGCCAGTCCAGTGGCTTGCTGTGGGTCATCAAGTATCTGGCAGCGGCCTATCTGATCTATCTCGGCATCAAGGGGTTGCGCAGTCGGGCGGCTTCTTCGACATCCGAGGCGCCGGGGGAGGTGCTGCGGCGATCCGCGTGGAAGCTGGTGTCGATGGGCTTTCTGTGCAATGCCATCAATCCCAAGGCGCCGCTCTATTTCCTTTCGGTGTTCAGCCTGGTGCTCACGCCCGACATGCCGCCACTGCAGTTGGCCGCCCTCGGTCTGTGGATGATGCTGCTGCAGTTCGGTTGGTTCTCGAGCGTGGCGTTGCTGCTTTCCTGGCCGGCGGTCAAGCGCCGTTTCCTGCGCATCGGCCATTGGGTCGACCGGGTGCTCGGCATGGTGATGCTGGGGTTCGGTCTTCGGTTGTTGTTCAGTCGTACGAATTGAGTGCCAGAGCGCATCGCACTGATGTTCAGGCCGGCGGGTAGCCGAGCGCCTCGCGCAGGCGTTCGGCATGGCGGGCGACCCAGTCGGGGTCGATGGGCCCCCAGTCGCGAATCACGTAGTGGCCGATGTTGTGACGCTCGCCGGGGACAGGCTCGAACTCGCAATGGATGTCCAGTTCGGCCAGTGCCGACAAGGTGTCCTGGGCGGTGCGTCGGGGCATGCCCGTGGCGGCGATGATCGCCGGTACGCTGTCGGTACCGGCGGCGACCAGGTGGGCTACATAGAGGCGACGATAGAAGCTCGACTGGGTCTTGCTGAGTGTGGTCATGGTGGTGCCGCGTTCGGTGAATGTCTCGCCATGCTACCGAAACCAGCCTTTCATCGCGCCGGTGATCTGGCGCATTTCCTCGGGGGAGGTGATGTAGGCGGGCATGGTGTACAGCCAGCGGCCGAAGGAACGTAGCCAGACACCCTGCTGCCTGGCGAAGTCCGCCGCGCCCTCGAGCGAGTCGGCGTCGTGAACCTCGATCGCCGCCGTGGCGCCCAGCACGCGAACATCGGCCACGGCTGGATGGGCGCGTAGCGCCGCGTCGTCCAGCAGTTCCGTGCGCAGTATGTCATTGAGGGTCGCGATACGCCCCAGGTAGTCGTCTTCCTCGAAGACCGCCAGACTCTCCAGGGCGACCCGGCAGGCCAGGGGATTGCCCATGAAGGTCGGGCCATGCATGAAGGCATGCAGCTCGCTGTCGCCGATGAAGGTGTCGTGCACGCGGTCGGTGGCCAGGGTGGCGGCGTGGCCGAGATAGCCGCCGGTCAGCCCTTTGGAAAGTACCATGATGTCCGGCGTGATATCGGCGTGCTCGGCGGCGAACATGTGTCCCGTGCGGCCGAAGCCGGTGGCGACCTCGTCGAGGATCAACAGGACATCGAATTCGTCGCAGAGCCGACGGGCCCCGCGCAGGTAGGCAGGCGAGGTCATGTTGAGACCACCGGCCGCCTGCAGCAGCGGCTCCATGAGCAGAGCGGCGATCTCGTGATGATGCGCTTCCAGCACCGCGCGCAGGGCGTCGAGATCCGCCTGCACGGCATCCTCCTCGGCATCGAACGAGGCGGTGGGCGCCGGCGCGAAGTGATGCTTCGGCAGAAAGCCAGCGAACAGCGAGTGCATGCCTTCCTCGGGGTCGCAGACCGCCATGCAGCCAGCGGTGTCACCATGGTAGGCCTTCATCAGGGACAGCATGCGATGCTTGTCGGGCTGGCCGCGCAGGTACTGGTACTGCACGGCCATCTTCATGGCGACCTCCATGCCCACCGAGCCACTGTCCGAATAGAAGACGTGGTTGAGCCCTTCCGGGGTAATGCGCACCAGTTCCCGTGCCAGCCGATCGGCGGGTTCATGGGTCAGCCCGCCTAGCATCACGTGGCACAGTTCATCGGCCTGTTGCTGGATGGCGCGCACCAGTCGGGGATGGCGATAGCCATGGATCATGCACCACCAGGAGCAGGTGGCATCCAGCAACGACTCGCCGCTTTCCAGGGTGAAGCGCGGCCCCTCGCCGCCGACCACCTTGGGGGCGGGGGACTGGCTCTTGAGATGGGCATAGGGATGCCAGACGGGGGAGGGATTCCTGGTGGAAGTGGGATTCCGGGGGGAAGCGCTCATCGGGTCTCCGGGCAGCCATGCGAATGTGCTTCGCACTCTACATGTAAACCCATATTTTTTTAAGAGTTGACATGCTGGCGGCCTGGTACCGATCGAATGGGGTCAGTCGGCAATCAGGGCGGCAGTGTCGAACTTGTTGCGCTTGCGAGAGAGAAGGGTGCGGAACTTGCGCATGTTGTCGTCGGCATAGAGGACGCTGTCGCAGAAGCGATCGTAGGCATCCATGTCGGGGACCACGACGATCAGCACGAAGTCGCACTCCCCGGTGACCTGGTAGCACTGCTTGACCTCCGGGGCAGCGATGGCTCGCTGAAGGAAGCGCTGGTAGAGAGGCTTGTGGTCCCGTTCCATCGTGACTTCCACCACCATGTGCAGGCAGGGCTTCATGGCCTCGGGGCTCAACAGCGCGACCTGGCGCTCTATGATGCCGCTTTCCCGCAATCGCTTGACGCGTTTCAGGCAGGCCGAGGGCGAGAGTCCCACCTCGTCGGCCAGTGTCTGGTTGGTGAGGTCGGCATCGCGTTGCAGGCGGTCGAGAATGCGGCGATCGAGATTATCCAATGACATAATATGCGAAAAACAAGAGATAATTCGACATAATATATGTCGTAAATGCCGTATTTAAAAGAAGATTCTGCACGCTGCGGGCTAGGATGGTCCCTGTTCATTCTGGCATGGAGCCCGTCATGTATGTCCGTCGTTGTGCCAGTGTCGGCTGGCAGCTCTTGCGTGATGCGTTTTTCGTCTATGTGACCCTGCTCAAGGTACTGATACCGGCATTGCTGGTCGTCAAGGGCCTGGAGTGGCTCGGTGCCATCGAGTGGCTCGGCGAGATGTTGTCCCCGCTGATGGGTTGGCTGGGGTTGCCCGACGCCATGGGCGTGGTGTGGGCGGCGACTCTCCTGACCAATATCTTCACGGGGCTCGTGGTGTTCTTCGAGGTCGCCGGCGACATGTCGCTGAGCGTGGCACAGGTCACGGTGCTCGGCGCTCTGATGCTGGTAGGTCACTCCTTGCCCGTCGAGGGCGCTGTGGCCAAGCGTGCCGGCGTGCCCTGGTGGGTCACCATGGTGCTGCGCCTGGGAGGTGCCCTGATGCTGGGTGGCATTCTGCACTGGGTCTATGCCATGGGCGGGCTACTTCAGGAAACCGCCGAGATCGCCTGGCGTCCGGCGCCGCTACCTGAGGGAGCCTTGGCCTGGGGCATGGCGCAGTTGCGCACCCTCTCGATGATCTACCCGATCATCCTCGGCCTGATGGTGCTGCTGGCGGTGCTACGGCATCTGGGGCTCGAGCGGTTGATTCATCTCGCTCTGGCGCCCCTGCTGCGTGTGCTTGGCATTGGCCGGTCGGCGGCCAATATCACCGTGATCGGTTTCACGCTGGGGCTGAGTTACGGGGCGGGCCTGCTGATTCGCGATGTCGATGCCGGCGGCATGACCCGACGCGACAGTTTCCTGGCGCTCTGCTTCCTGGGACTCTGCCATAGCGTCATCGAGGATACCTTGTTGATCCTGCTGCTGGGGGCAGACCTGACCGGCGTGTTGTGGGCGCGATGGCTCTTCGCCTGCCTGATCATTGCCATACTGTCCCGGTGGCCTGATGGCTGGCGCCCAGAGCGATGGAAAAGAGCGTGCGCTTGATCGAGCGACGCTTGGCGCTGCCGGCATGGAGGAAGAGGTCCCCGGGACGGGACGTGCCTGTCATCTAACGTAGCGCGTCACCTTTGCCCGGGGAGGCCTGGCGGGCGGCCATTTTTTAGCTGGTGGCTTCGTGGGCCGGAGCCAGGGGATCGCCTGTCACTGCGATATCGGTCGTGTGTTGCTGTTTTGCCTGCAGCTTGAGGCGGGCCTTGGTCATGGCGGCGCTGCTGCCTTCGGCCACGAGATCGGAGGAGACATCTGCCACTGGCGCATGACCTTGGATCTTCTGGTCTTCTGTCTGGCTGGCAGTGGACAGCGGCTCGTTCAATTGCTTGGTGAGCGCTGGTGCCTGGCCAGCCTGGGCGGCGAGCGGAAGAGCGGCGATCAACAGTGCTGAGAACATCGGCTTGAATTTCATGGTGTATCTCCTGTGTTTCGGCGTGTCTCGAGAGGCCTTCCTCTCAATAATTAGTATGCTAATAGATTTCTTAGGCCGAACAAAAGAGACATAAAATCCATATACGATTCGATATTTTCGAAAAATATAGGGGGGCGCCAACCTCAGGATCGAGATGGATGGCGCCGAGGTCAGGCTGGCGGAGAGGGGAGCACCCAAGAGCGCGTGCGACTAGGTGGGGCGTCATCCCGCGTACGGTTCTCAGTCATCCCAGCGGTCTTCCCAGTCGTCGTGTCGGTCCTCCCACTCGTCGTGCCTGTCTTCCCAGCGTTCACGGAGTCGTTCGCGACGCTCTTGCGCCCGTTCGCGGGCTTCTTCGCGACGCTCGCGTTCACGTTCCCAGCGTTCTTCCTCCCATTCCCTGCGACGTTCCCAGCGATCCTCGTCATCGTCTCTGTCATATCTGCGCTCATAGCGGCCGTCGTCGATGATGATGGCGGGTACCGAGCCGATACGTGCTGGCTGATAGGCACAACCCGTCAGGATGGACAGGGCGATGACGGTAGGCAGCAGGAAGATGGGACGCATGATCACTCCAATCGGGATAGACCCGATGGATACTAGCAAGACATCGGAGCTTTGCCCTGTGGCGTGATGGCGACACCCGGTGGCAACAAGATGACAACGTGGCGAGAGTGTCGTGCGCCCATGGACAGCGAGAGCGTCGCTCGGTAGTGCACGATGTCAGCTAGCCCTCTCGTTGCAGCTTCTCGCGTCGTGCGACTTCCGCCGGCGTGGGAGGATCCATGGCATGGTCCTCGGTTTTCACCGCACCGTCGCGCTCATATCGCGAGATCACGATCCCGTTGGGGGAGACACGGTTGGCGGTCAGCTTGAAGGCCGTCGCCCGTGCGCCATCGTTAAACAGTTTCTTGCCGCTTCCGAGCACGATCGGGAAAGTGAACATGTTGAGCTCGTCGACGAGATCGTTGGCGAGCAACGTTCGAATCAAGTCGGTACTGCCCTGCGTGACCAGTGCCGGTCCGTCTTCCTGCTTCAGCCTGTCGACATCCAGCGCCGCATCACGCAGGGCCACCGAGCCCTTCCAGGTCAGGTTCAGGCCCTTTCGGGTTGCTACGTACTTGGTGGTCGAATTGAACGCCTTGGCCACGGAATCGTCCGGGCCTCCCTCCGCGTATGGCCAGTGCGCCGCAAAGATCTCGTAGGTCTTACGGCCGAGCAGAAGGTCGAAGGGCTGATCGAACAGCCTGTCGACCTCTTCACCGAAGACCTCGTCAATCAACGGCATGACCCAGCCGCCGTAGTGGAATCCACCGGTCGGGTCTTCCTGAGGCCCGCCGGGCGCCTGCATGACGCCATCCAGTGACACGAAGGCGCCGACAATGACGTTTCTCATGAGCTCGTTCCTCTGGTTTGTCTTCTCGTATCCAGTCGTCGAACGAGACATCGCCAGATCGACAACAATTCCGCCCTGGCGGTGTTCGGCATCATGGCTGCTGTGTTGGGTATCGATATCAACCGCGTTGGCAAAAAGCCACTGGTGGCCAAGGAGGGAATCACAGCTCGTGCATGGATGCGATCAAGACACGACGGGTGGGTAAGTGATGCCCGCCTGTAACGGGGCACCCTGGAAAGCTATCCTCCGACAAAGGACATGGCTTGGTCAGCCACCATACCGCAGGCTTTTTCACCGACCTGGTCACCAAGTGAGGCTAAATTGAACGATTGCTTGTCTCCTTGAAGGACGCCACCCAAACCTTGCTGGTAGTCGCTATCATCTGTGGGTTCAGATGAAACGCCGAGTTGCTCCATTACCTGATTTTTTGCGACATCGGCGGTGCTACCAAGATAACCGTTCTCTTGGCAGTAGCTGATCACGCCTGTCAGGTTGGTCAAGCTTGCAGGGTTGAAAGAGCCGCTCGATAGGGAGCTCAACAGGCTTGTTCCCCCTTCACCCCCACCGCCAGACATCATGTCAGTGGCCTTGTCTTTCATGCTGTCAAGAGACTGAGCGTGAGCTTGCCCAATAGACATGAGGCCGAATAGCCCAGCAATGGTGAGGGCCTTCAATCGAGTTTTCATATAGTCGTCTCCATACGAATAAAGAGTGGCCACCGAAACGGGAAGCCATAGGCAGCCACTTCTGTGACCAGCCACCTGTAACAGTGTTCCTGGCTTTTCTCTTGTATTGGTGAGCGCCTCATTCTGACCACGTAGTTTCAACACAGTCCTGAGCAGGGCGCTTAACCCATGCGGTGGATCGGCAGGAAGAGCGCTGATTGCCCAAAAGATGGGGTTCGAAGAGGTTGCTCTACTGATGCCTGAAGTACCTGCCTGGGCACCATACCTTAGTCCGCCCTTGCACAGGACGCCGTATAAGCCATAGTTCCTTATTCAGGCAGTGTGCCGAGAGGACGTCTGGCAAAGCGGAAAACATACTCCATAGCTTCAGGCAGAGTGTCTTCCCAAACACTCCATTCATGATCGCCGTCAACGATGCGCAGCTCCACTTGATTTGGTTGGTGCTCTCTGAGAATCTGATACAGCTCAGTGGCATGGTAAGCAATATCGAAGGTGTCATGGTCTCCGGAGTTAATGTAAAGTGGCACGATCTCCTCTCCATCCATATAGTCGTCGATATAGGACGTGTAGTTGAGATCTTTCCATAACTCCTTGGAGAAATTGCTCTCTTCATCTAGGTAGGCAGGGTGGCGCCAGGCAGACGAATGTTCCGGGGGAAGGGGTGTGTAAACGGCCGGACTTAAGGCAGCGCCTGCAGCAAACATCTCAGGGTGCTGAAAGACGAAGTTGATAGTACCGTATCCGCCTGCTGAAAGCCCACCGATGACACGTCCTTCCCGATCGTTGATGACTGGCCAGGTGGCTTCAACATGTGGAAGGAGGTCGTTGATAAAGGCTGTAGCGGCGGGTTCGTTATTTCCATCGACCCACCAGCTTTGGCTGCCGGGCATTACGATGAGAGCCGGAGGTATTTTCCCTTGTTCTATCAAGGTATCTGCGGTTTCTTGAAGTGAACCCTTGGAAGCCCAGTCATCCTCATTGCCGAAAGAGCCATGGAGAAGGTACATGACAGGGTAGCGCTTGTCGCTTTCGTCGAAACCATCCGGCGTGTAGAGAGTGTAGGGGTAAGAGGCGCCTAGCGTCTCCGAGTCAAACTCATAGTGGGCAATCTCACTAGCATCTACACCGGTAGATACCAAGCCGATCGCAAGCATAGCCTTGGTCGTATATCGCATTGCTGAACTCCTTGTGGTTGTTGTGGTTCATCGAACTCGCTGCCTCATCCCCTTTACGTTGGAGAGGCGCCAAGAAGGCGAAGGCTAGTCGTAACACTTTGTCGAACCTAGCCCTATGGGTACATGCGATCAAGAACAGTAATGCTAGTAGATGCATGATCCTTGGCTTGTTGCTCCCCATCTTGCCGGGCCTCCGGCGGTATGCACTGGGCCGAGGGGGCGGGCAGCCGCGGAATTCGACATTTTCAGCGTTTCAAGGTCGTCAGCAGCACCTGACGAGGACTCAAGATGGACCTGGCGATTCCGCGGCGGCTTGTTGCAGCGATCTCAATCTGGATGCGTTGGCCGAGTTGCTCGTATGGGGGAGGGCGCTGCTGCTTTGCCATGGTAATGGACGGCTTTTGGCGTGAGACAACTGGCGAATCGTGAGACAGCGGGACGGGGAGGGGGCTGATTGGGAATGGGGGAGCCGAGTGCGGTTCTACCGTTGAGCTATAACCCGGTGTCTGCCCACAGCGATAGGCGGCTGAAAAATAAGGGTATTATGGTGCGGATGGGGAGACTTGAATTTTCTAGACTTCCCCATCTTTCAATATCTTATGTGTAAATGCTGACTAGAAATTGACCACGTTAGGTGAACATCTCCACGGCGCGCATACCGATGTCCGGTGACGAATTGGGTACCCACTTGGCGTAGGTGCGCGCAGTGAACACGACGTCGCGGTGGCCCAGCTGCTTGCTGACCCAGGCAAGCGGCTCGCCGGCGGAGAGCATCATCGAGGCGAAGGTGTGGCGCGTCTGGTAGAGGGTGCGGTACCGCACGCCAGAGCGCAGCACAGCAGGGCGCCACAGCTTCTCGCGGATGTCGGCGTCGCTGCGGAATGGCTGCTGGCCGCGAGGCCAGAGAAACACGCGGCCCGAGGGGTTCAGCCTGGTGAGCCGCTTCTGGTCCTTCAATGCCTGGGCCGCCGGTGGCAACAGGCTGATGGTGCGTCGGCCAGCGCTGGTCTTTGTGTCCTCGAGGTTGCCCTTGGCGTCGCGGGTACTGGACTTTGAGACGGTGATCTCCATGCGTTTCCAGTCGATGTCGCCCCACTCCAGGGCGATATACTCGCTGGGTCGCATGCCCGTCCAGAACGCGAACTGGAAGAGGGGGCGCACCTCGTCGCGCATGGCGGAGAGGATGGCGGCCTGCTCTTCTTTGGTGAACGGATCGGGTCCACGGCTACTGGTTGGGCCATCGTTGCGGTGGTAGTGCCAGCCCTTGATGGGGTTGGTGGGAATCATGTCGTCGTGCATGGCATCGCTCAAGGCCGAGCGCAGCACGGTCAGGATGTTGCTGATCCGCTTGTTGCCGCACGTCAGTTTAGCGACCCACTCGCGTACGATCGGTCGCGTCATCTCTTCAAGCATCCGATCCCCCAACTCGGGGATAATCAGCCGCTCGATGATCGTCTCATAAGTGCGGATGGTACTGGCCTTGAGCGTCGGCCGCTTTGCATCGAGCCAGCTGCGCAGGTAGTGGTCCAGCCGATCCCCGCGCAGGAACTTGCGAGCGTTCTTGCTGCGCGGGAATGTCACCTGGTAGTCGAATTGGCCGGCCTCGATCGCGTCGATGATCGCGGCGCGGTGGCGCGCTGCTTTCTTCAGGTTAGCGGGCGTGGGCTGGAGCTTGAGGCGTTCGCGGCAGCGGACTCCCTGGTAGTAGAAGTCGATCTCGACAGTGCTGGCCGAAGCGACCCGGACCCCTTCGTAGTTGCTCCGCTTGTTACCCACCGTGCGTATCCCTCCAATGATATGAGCACCCGGCCGTCCGGGGCCTTGATGAATTCATGGCCGTTGCGCCATTTGCCGTCGCGGATCTTCGAGCGCACCGCTCCTTCGGTGTAGCCAGTCAGTTCGGCGAAGCGCTCAATCGTGACGTGATCAACGGGCAGCATTGCGATCTCCTTTTGGTAGCACCTCGGAGCGTTCCTGGCTTGGCATCTCGTGCGTGTTAATGCCAGGTTTAGGATCGTAAGAATGCACGACCTCGCCACGATGGTTGAGATCTTTGGCGCCCTTAGCGATGAGCAGGGCGGCCACCACTGCGACGGAGATCACGCCTGCGGCGTAGCCGATAGCGAATGGAATCATGATGCTTCCTCTCCCTACCGCTCGGCGGTGCGATCTAGGCGTTCGATCTCGGCGAGGATCAGGGCACCGGCTTTAACCAGGTCGTGGCGCCGGTCGCTGGGCTTCCACCACTTCTTGCTCCAGGTCGCGGGCCACATGTCGCGGAGAATAGGGTCATTGTCGATCGAGTAGATGCCAGTCACCCGGCCCCGGAACCTCTCCGGGAGGGAGGCCGCATAGGCGTAGCTCGCGGCGGCGAACCCGAGCTGACCGTTGACGTACCCATCATCACGCTCATGGCTGAATCCCTCGGTCGAGAGCTGCCGCATGCGCTCGTGATAGACGTCGACATAGGAACTGTTCGGGCCGGCAAAGATGGAATCGGCGCACAGCAGCAGCTGGGCGAACACCGTCTTGGCGCGGACGGCCACGCTGTAGATGTCGCCGTCGTCGTTTTCGCTCCGGTCGATCTCGGTGAACCCGTTGGGGTGCTCGAAGCTGAGCCGGTCGATATAGGCATTGGGATTGTTCGCGTAGGCGTCGATGGCCTCGGGAACGTCGACGACCGGATCAATAGGGGGCTCGGTCAGCTTGAGGCTGACCTCGAATCCGAAGGGCTTGAGGATCTCCTCGAGTGGCTGCTCATCGAACATCGGGTGGTCGAGTAGCTGATGACGAATCATGTGGTGTGCTCCCGTGCGTGGTGGTCAGCCCCGCCGCCGTGGTGGGCAGCGGCGGGGTGTCGGTGGGTTTGGGGTTAGCGCTTGGCGAAGTTGCCGAGCAGCAGGGTGGCGTGATCACCGAGGTGTTCGCCGAGCACCTGCTTGAACTCCTTGGCGATCTCTTCCTGGATGCCCTCGAGGCCGGTGATGCGCAGCTTGAGACGCGGCTTGCTGTCGTCGGTGAGGATCGACACGCGCAGGTCGAAGGTGCGCAGGCGCAGGCCTTCATAAGGCAGGCAGGCGAAACGGATGAACGCGGGGGTGTCCTCGCCGGCGCGGGCGTCGAGGGCATCGAGGCCGGAGCTTTGGGTGTTCCAGTCGCCTTCTTCGTGGGTACGCTCGCTGCTGGCCTTCACCTCGATGCGTCGCACCAGGGTCGCCAGTTCCTTGACGGTCAGCTCCTTGCCCGAGGTGCTCTCGCCGGTGATGTGGGCATGCCAGTCCTCGATCCAATGGGCCAACTCTTTCTGGCCGAAGGCACGCTCGTGGGCCTGCAGGCAGGCGGTATAAGGCGCGGTGCGCTGCAATTTCAAGCGGGCGCGGTGCTCGCCGTGGCCGGCGCTGTCGGCATCGCCCAGATCGAAGAATGCCTCGGCGTCCATGTCGTCGGTGTCGACGAACACGCGGGCGATGGCTTCGCCGTTGACATAGGCGGCGTAGTCCTCGATCGAGCTGGTCGAATAGGTGCCTCGAAAGCGGCTGGGGAAATCCTGATACCGCTCGAGGGATTCCAGCGAGTAGCCGTGCGGCACGAGCATGGTCGGCACGTCGGTGCCCGGGTTGCCGATCTGGCTGGCGTGGGCGAGGGCGACGATCTTTTCGAGTGCTTGAGCTTCCATGATGGTTCCTATGTGGTGTGCGGGTGGGTTATGTGGTGAGTGGAAGGGCGATTACGCGCCCTGGGTGGTGCCCTGGCCCTGCGGCTGGGCGAAATCGAACTTGCCTTGTTCCTCGGGAAACAGGCTCAACGTGCCGCCGCGACCGACATAGAGCGGGGTAGAGGTGGTGTTCTCCTCGCTCTTCTTGCCCTTGGCCGTGGGCTGGGTATAGGTCAGCTTGTGGTCGCAGTTGACCTGGCGGCTGTCGGCGATCCGTTTCAGCGAGAGCTTGATCGTCACGTCGCCGGCTTTGCCGTGCTGGACGACGCCGGCAGCGACGTCAGTCAGGGCGCGGCCCAGCTTCTCGCGGAACACGCCGGCATCGAGGTCATCGAGCAGGGCGTTGATGTCGGTGGTGGGTTGGTCTGTCATGGTGTGTGTCCTCTTCGTGGTGGTGGTTGGCCCTTTGGGCCGGTCATTCCCCGGCGGTTGCCGGTCGGGAATCGGTGAGTGGTACCGCGTCGATCAGGCGGTCGCGCAAGCGTCGGTCGCTGTCCGAGGTGGTGATCATGACCTCGTGCCGGGCGGCTGCCTGGCGGGCCTGGTGCTCGATGTAAGCGGCCAGCTGGTAGAGGCAGATAAAGCCCTGCCCCTTGTAACTGCTGTCGAGCTTCACTACAGGGAGAGGAATCTCCCCCTCGCGCAGGGCGCGCCGGAAACGTTCAGCCTTGCGATTGCGGAAATAGCGCTGCCGCACGGCCTCGATGGGAATCAGCACGTCGCCGAACTCGCGATAGAGCAGGGCGACGGTGCTGACCGGCTCGGCGTCGTCGAGCCAGGCCGGCATGCTCGTCGACTCAGGCCTGCGCATCGTTGGCGGCCTCTCGTTGGGTGACGACATCGCGACCCAGGCGGTTGGCGATATAGAGCAGTCCACGGTCGGTCACGAATGTTTTGCCGTAGGGCTTGGGTTGGCCCAGGCCAACGTGTTTGAAGGTGCGCAGCTCGACGATCAGACGGCCGGCGCTCGTGTGCTGCCGGGTGCCAAGGTTGTGGCTGTCGAGCATGCCCATCTCGCGCAGCTCGCGGCACAGGGTGGTGCGGCCGGTGCCGAGCAGGGCGGCGGCTTGTTTGAGGGTGTAGCGGGTCATTCGATGTCCTCCCATGTCGGGGTCACGGTCTCGATGACATTCAGGCGTTGGTGCCAGGCATCGCTGTAGTCCATCACCTGCATCCCATCTCCATCGCGGACGATGGCCTGGGGCTGGTCGGTCTGTGCGGCGAGATACTCCGCCTCTGCGATAGCAGCGGCTGGATCTGTAAATCGGGTCATAGGTCACCTCGCCAGCAGCTCCTGCAGGGCGCTGGTGACGCCGGATGTTATTGGCGTGCCGAGGGCCGTCATGCTCATGCCGCACCTCCCATCACCAGGTCATCCAGTCGCTCAGCGACGAGCGGGTAGAGGTCCCGGGCGCTCAAGCGTTGGTAGTGGCAGACGAGGAAGTCACCCTCGGTGATGCTGACGTGCGCCACGTCCTTGCCGATCGTGGTCGCCTCGGCGCACTCGACGTGGACCGTGATTGAGGAGAGAAAGCCCGGCAGCTGCAGTTTGCCGCCGACCTTGAGCAGACGACGCAGGGCGCGTTCCTGGGATGTGGTCATCATGCGGCACCTCCCGGCTGAGACAGTCGGGCGTGCTGGGACTTGGGGATTAGCTGGACTTTCCTGCCGGTGTCGTCGATGACGGCTTTACGGCCGGTGACGTGCTCGATGGCACGCAGGGAGATGGGTCCGAAGACCGCAGCCGGGTGCAGGTACACCCGGCAGGGGGTGGTGGTCGTGGTGTGCATTGCCATACTCCGTGGTGGGCGGGTATGGCATTAAACATCACGCAATGTGACGATGTTGTCAACCAAAACGTGAAAATCAGTCTTCGTTATGTGTCACAGAACGCCCGCATGCCACACGATTCGACCGAGTATCGCCAGTCCCTCCATTTCATCCTGGGAGACTGGTTCATCAGGGAATTGGCGCTTGTCATCGTTGTCGCTGCGGATAGTCCAACGACCGGTGAGAGATTGGATGAGACGCTTCACGCTGATCTCGCCGTTGGGGCGACGGATGGCATAGATTCCGCGAGTCACGGGATCGGTCTGGCTTTTATCGAGGAGCAGTACATCGCCATCTGCGATGGTAGGCTCCATGCTGTGGCCCTCGGCGTAAAAGGCGATAAGGTGTTGGGGTTTCAGGCCTTTCCGGTGCAGCCATTCGCGCTTGAATACTAGGCCGCCGTTTACCTCGACATGGTCGTTCAGGTGACCGTTGCCGGCGGCGGCTATCGCGGTGAGCTGGGGGATCGCAGCATACTGCTCGGGGAGCTCGCGCACTTCGTTGGGCGTGTCACCTTCGATCAGTTCGATCAACGGGACGCCTAGTATCCTCGCCATGAGGCGAAGGTCAGCCAGGCTCGGCTCTCTGAGGTCTCGCTCATAATTGCCCACCCGCGACGCTGAATCCCAGCCGCAGGCATCCGCGAAGGTATGCTGTGTGTACTTCTTAGCGCGGCGTAAGCGCGCTATTCGTTCGCCGAGGGTCTCCATGCCCGTGAAAATATCACGCTCCGTTATCTATGTTTCTCACTTTTTGGGGTGGACTTTCTCACTAAACGTGAATATCTTGGGGCTACTGACCTGAGTTCTGTGTAGGCAGGCTATGAACCGAATCGCAGACATTCGACATAAGAACGGCATCAAGCAGAAGGACCTGGCTGGCCAGCTCGGTTGGCCTTCGCCGCGCCTGAGCAACTATGAGACGGGGCTACGTACTCCCTCTCTGGATATCAGTCGCGACATTGTTCACGCCCTGCAGGTTTTGGGGGCTGACTGCACGCTTGATGACGTGTTTCCGCCGAAGCGGAACCGAAAAGGACAGGCCGCCTAAGCGGCGGCCTGTGGGTGCCGGGGATCTGCCCACCACAGACGTCTCCCCGGCGGGTGCAGAGAGGTTATGCCCACCACAGGCTCTCTCTGCGTGTGCGCACACCACATGTGGCACGCTTGGCATGATAACGCATTGGCAAGCGTGGCGCATGGCAACGATACGGGAGTAACGCCATGTCGAAACGCTGGCCCTCGTCGGTAGACCGCGCCCAGCGCGAGGTGCTACCGCTCAACCTGTCTCTCTACCATGCCGCGCGGGAGTATCCCGGCGGTGCCAAGGCTATCGCCGCCTTGTTCGGTTTGAACCCCACCACCCTGCAGCATCGTTTGAGCCCAACCCATGAGCCGCACCGGATCGACCTCGATTCACTGGAGGCGGTGCTGGGCGCTACCCAGGATGAGCGCGTCCTCGACTCTATCGGCGAGGTGGCCGGTGGTGTGATCTGGATGCGGCCGGATACCTGCCAGGCCGAAACACCGCATGACCTGATCGAGGTGATCGGGGTGCTGCACGACCAGCTGGGCGCTCTGCTGCGCAGCGTGCGCGAGACGACCCGCGACGGGATCGTCGATGAGCGCGAGCAAGCCGAGCTGCGCATGCGTGCCCGCCGCCTGATGCAGGCGGTGCTGGCACTGGAGGTCGCGGCGGTCAATGTGGGGGATGAGTACGATGGATAAAGCTGATATTGCCCAGGATTACATCGATTGGCGGATGGACCAGGCGCTGGCCGCCCGCCAGGCAGCGGCCGCCCAGGCTACCGCGCAGCAAGGTCCGACCGAGTGCGAGGACTGCGGCGAGGAAATCCCCGCCGCTCGTCGTGAACGGCTGCCGGGCGTGGCCACCTGCGTGGCGTGCCAGACGATCAGGGAGGGGCGTCGATGAGCATGGCGAGATGCTTATCCATCAGGGCTGTCAAGCTTCTTTGGCGTGACCAAAACGACCTTTTCGTTGCCATTGAGCAAGACGCGTTCTGCTCCATTAAAGCCGGGCTTGTCGGTAGGGCGGATGTAGGAGAGACGTTGTTGTGGAAGTTCGTAGCTCAGAAATCCCGACCTTTGCAGGTCGTCGCAAGCGGCGAGCACTTCATGCCAACTATGATCTTTAAAATGGGTTGCTTCAATCGGGATAGTGAACTCGAAGACGCGATGCTCCGTGACGTGATCAAGGATTTTTGTCTTCAGTTCCGTATTAGCCATGGATATACCCTCTTTTTGCTCTCGGATTATTTTCGGCTCCCTTATTTAGACAGTGGAGGATGTAATGTTGTTCGCTATGGGGTGGCTCAGAGAGGAGGTGTTTATGCATGATCCTCTGACTACAGAAGAGCTGCGCCTGGCCCTGCAGTACATCCCTGCCGATGATCGCGAGACGTGGGTCAACGTGGGCAACGCCTGCAAAACGGAATACGGCGATGATGGCTTCGCGGCCTGGGACGAGTGGAGCCAGCAGGCCAGCAGCTATAAAGTCGCCGACGCCAAGAGCGTATGGCGCAGCCTGACACCCGGACATGTGCGCCTGGGGACCATCATCAAGTTGGCGATCGACGGTGGTTGGCAGCGTGAGCGCCGCGAGATGAGTGCCGAGGATCGCCGGCGGCTGAAGGCCGAAGCGGAGGAGCGGCGCAAGGCGCGCGAGGCCGAGATCGAGGCCGATGAGGAACGCCGGGCGGCGATGCATCGGGCGGTGGGCATGGCCTGTCGGCATGTGCTGCAGCACCACTGCCGAGACCAGGGGCGCTCGCCCTACCTAGAGCACAAGCAGGTGGGGGCGCACGGCGTGTGGTTCCCGCGCTGTGTGCTGGTGATCAGCATCGATGACCGGGCTCAGATGACCAACGTGTGGGCGGGCGAGGAAGTGAAGCGTTTCTTCGACGAACTGCCCAAGCCTCGGCCGGACCATGTGTCGTTCCTGCGCATCCAGCAGAGCGACCTGGTCATTCCGCTGCGCGATGTCGAGGGCATGGTGCACTCGCTGCAGGTGATCAAGGCCAACGGCACCAAGTTGTTTCCCAAGTACGGCCGTAAGGCTGGACTATGGCACATGCTCGGCGAGCCGGAGGGTGCGCCGCTGATCGGTGTGGCCGAGGGTTATGCCACAGCGGCGAGCATTCACGCAGCGATGGGCTGGCCGGTGGCCGTGGCACTGGATGCCGGGAACCTGGCCCGAGTGGCGCCGCTGCTGCGCAATTTGTACCCGGATGCTCAACTGGTGATCTGCGGAGATGATGACCCGGAGGTGGCCAACAATCCCGGCCGACGCAAGGCCGAGCAAGTGGCTGAGGCGCTAAACGCCGTGGCGGTGTTCCCGACGACTGAGCGCACGGAGGCAGCCTGATGGATTTTAATGACCTGCATATCGCGCAAGGGCTGGACGCCGTTCGTGACAGGATCAATGCGTCTCTCCAGGCAGCCAATGATGAGGCCCTCCCCGTGGCCCCCTCCCGGGCGTGCGGTGACCAGGCTGAGGATGACCCCAGCGCGCGCTCACACCCGCCGGAGGGGGAAGGGGAGGACAATCCCTATGGCGTCCGCGTGCGGAAGGAGGACATGCTCCACCACTTCCGGCTGATCTACGGCACTGACCTGATCTGGGATGGCCAGCGGCGTAAGTTGATCCGCGTGCCTCACGTTCGCGAGGCGGTGGGTCGGGAAACCTTCAAGGAATGGCAGGACCATCCTTGGCGGATGATTGCCGAGGAGGTGGTGTTCGACCCTACTGAAACGGTCGATCCACGACTGGCGGTCAATCTGTACGATGGATTCAAGATGGAGCCGGATGCCCGGTCTCGTCAGGGCTGCGAGCGAATTCTCAACCACGTTTGGCGGTTGTGCGGATACCGGGAGGAGGAATACTTCTGGTTACTCAAGTGGATGGCCTTACCGCTGCAGCGTCCGGGCACCAAGATGGCGACGGCGGTGCTCGTGCATGGCTCGGAGGGCACTGGCAAGTCGTTGCTGTTCGAGGGCATCCTCAAGCGCATCTATGGCGAGTACGGCATCACGATCGGCCAGGCGCAGCTGGAGAGCCAGTTCACTGGCTGGCAGTCGCGCCGGTTGTTCGCCTTGGCTGAAGAGGTTGTCAGCCGGGCGGAGAAGGCCCATTACAAGGGCGTACTCAAGCACGTGGTGACCGGTGACGAGCTGCAAATCAACGAGAAGAATATGCCGCTGCGCAGCGAGCGCAACCATGTGAACTTCGTCTTCCTCTCCAACTCGACCGTACCGCTAGAGCTCGACCTGGGGGATCGGCGCTACTTCGTGTTGCACGTGGAGGATGTACCGCCCCCGGACTACTTCGAGAAGCTGGCCGAGGAGATCGACCAGGGTGGCGTCGAGTGCTTCTACCGCTACTTGCTGGATCTCGACCTGGGGGACTTCAAGGCCCACACCAAGCCGCCATTGTCGGATGCCAAGCAGCGGTTGATCGACTCGAGCCTGTCGCCGGCGCGCTTCTTCGTGCATGAGTGGCGAGCGGGTGACCTAGGGCTGCCTTACGGAGTGGTGGCGGTCTCCGACCTCTGGAAGGCCTTCCTGCGATGGTGCGAGAATACCAACGAGTTCAAGACCAAGCAGCGATGGTTCTGCGATGAAGTGGCTCGAGATCTGATGCGCGATCGACGAGACATTCGATATCCAGCGACGAACGGTGAGTTCAAGACGACTCGGCTGTTCGTGCCCCCTGAGCAGGCTGACCGGATTGGCAAGACAGGCTGGCCTGACCATGCGGCCGAGCAGGCGAGGACCTTCCGTTTCAAGCTCGAGCTGAAATCCGACGAGGGAGCTCGCCAGTGAGTCCGACAGTCAGACAGACCATCAGACGGACTTTCAGACGCAGGATTGCCGCAACCACGCGGTTTCCGACAGTCCGACGCTGATTTTCCCGGTAGCCCATGCGCGCGCGTACGCACACGACTAACCCCTTATATATTCTGTCTGACTGTCTGAAGAATGAAATAACTAGCTGATGGGACACAGGAAATTCATCAGACAGACATTCCGACAGATAGTCAGACGTTCCGACAGAGGCCCCCACCAGGCCTGGTTACCACCACGACGAGGAGCACACCACATGATTGCGAGAATGGACGAACTGCTGAAGCACTGGGCCGACCAGCACCGAGGGCAGGGCATGCGCCAGTGCTCGCCGATCGGCCGGCTGGTGGAGTTCGGTGGCATCCCGCCCCGATCCAGTGGGCCGAAGGGTAGCCGTGACCCGCTCAATCTGGGAGAGATGGACGAACTGGCGTGGCAGATCGAGCAGGCCCTCCAGCAGCTCGATGATCGCCACCAAGTGCTGGCTCATGAGCACTATCGCTGGAACGGGTACAGCGACGAGAAGGCGCGGCGGCTGGGGATCGCTCGCCGGACGTACTATGACCGGCTGGACCGCCTGCATGAAGCGTTGCAGTCGGTGCTGGGCGATCAGCTGAGGAAGCAAACCCGCGCATGAACACATCGTATTAGGGCGACCTGGAGTCGTTCTACCTGCGCATTACGGCGTTGGCATTACCACCCGCTTGTTGCCACCGCACTCGCCGCCCATCATATAGCTACCGTCAGATAGTTGCGCCTGATCGGTGAATCGATACGAAGACGACAGAAGCCCCGGCCCTCGAGCCGGGGTTTTTCGTTGGCGCCTCTGACGCACCGAGTTACTCCCGCCGTGGTGGGCGGCGCCGGCTCCGGCCGGCACTTATCTGGAGGTGTTGCATGGGCTGGGTCACTGAGGTTGCGGCGGTACCGAAAGCGGCACCGCAGGTGCATACCGTGATGATCAGTGCCGGCCATAGTGACACCGATCCCGGTGCCGTTGCCCATGGCGTGACCGAGGCGGAGATCGTCCTGGAGTTCCGCGACCTGCTGAGCCAGGCGCTGGCCCGCCAGGGCATCCGGCACCTCACCGATGGCGATGCCGGCGATAACCTGCCGTTGCGCGAGGCGGTCAAGATCGCCGCCGGCGCTGACATTGCCATCGAGTTCCACTGCAATGCCGCGACTCCGGCGGCCACCGGCACCGAGACGCTCTCGCGTCGCTCGGCGTATCCGCTGGCAGGCCGTCTCTGTGAGGTAACGGCTGCGGTCCTCGGCATTGCCAGCCGTGGCACAAAGCCGGAGGACGCCGGCCAGCACTACCGGCTGGCCTTTGTCAGCGATGGTGGCGGCATCATCCACGAGCTGTTCTTTCTCACCAACGCCGGCGATCTCCAGCAGTACATGCTGCATCGCGAGGTGTTGGCTGACCGGCTGGCTCGGGTCATCGCCGAGCACGCCCGAGACGATAAGGGATAACC